>NZ_JAMQOL010000001.1:0-277281 GCF_023717965.1 Paractinoplanes hotanensis
GATCTTGGCGTCCGGGCTGGCGTCGTTGAACCGCTTGACAGACGCCTTCCGCACCGGCTCACCGGGCGGGCCACTCAACGACCAGTAAGAGGCCGCACCGCCACCACTGCCGCCACTGCTACTGCCGCCACTGCTGTCGCTGGGGCCGTCACTACCACAGGCCGCGAGCGCCGCGGCGCCGGCGGCGCCCGCGGCGAGGCCCATGAAGTTCCGCCGGGAGAGAGGGCTATTGGTCACGCTGATCTCCGAACTCGAATGCCGCCTCGGTGGCGGCGAGAGGATCCGCCGTGGTCAGTGGTCGTCCGCGTCACAAGAGCTGCAACTTTCGCTTGACAACCGCAAATTAACACGAGGTTTCGTTAACGTAGGGTTTCGCTGTGATCATGTCAAGAGTCTTGCCGTGGTCGCGCTCCCACGGCAAGAGTGGACGCTGTCCCGACCTGCGCGCAAGAGCCTGCTTAAGATCATCGGGCACCGGAAGAACCCGCTGTGCAAACACTGAAAGTTTCGGAACGTCTGAGCAACAACTGAGGAGTGCGCCGTGACCACAGAACCGGCACGCAAGCCATGGCAGGACCCGGCGCTACCCGTTGCCGAGCGCGTCGACGCTCTGCTCGCCGAGATGACCCTCGAAGAGAAGGTAGGCCAACTCGGCAGCCGCTGGGTCGGAAACGACATGCAGACCGAAGAAGTGGAATCTCCGGAGGAGACCCTCAACGTCGCGCCCATGCAGGACGTTTTCGCCGCATCGGGCACCATACCCCTCGATGAGGCCAGCCGGAACGGACTGGGCCATCTCACGCGTGTCTTCGGAAGCTACCCGCTCACCCCCTCTCAGGGCGCAGCCGAGGTGATCCGTCAGCAGCACATCGTCCTGGCCAACTCCCGCTTGAGCATTCCGGCCATCGTGCACGAGGAGTGCCTGACCGGCTTCACCACCTTCGGCGCCACCGTCTACCCCGCCGCGATCGCGTGGGGCGCCACCTTCGACCCCGATCTGGTCGAGCGGATGGCCGCCGCGATCGGCCGCGACATGGCCGCTGTCGGCGTGCACCAGGGCCTGTCCCCCGTGCTCGACGTCGTCCGCGACTACCGCTGGGGCCGGGTCGAGGAGACCATCGGCGAGGACCCGTACCTGGTCGCCCTGCTCGGCGCCGGATACGTCCGCGGCCTGCAGAGCGCCGGCGTCATCGCCACCCTCAAGCACTTCGCCGGCTACTCGGCCTCGCGGGGCGCCCGCAACCACGGGCCGGTGCCGATGGGCCGCCGCGAGTTGCTCGACGTCATCCTGCCGACCTTCGAGACGGCGATCCGCGAGGCCGGCGCCGGTTCGGTCATGAACTCCTACTCGGACATCGACGGGCTGCCCGCGGTGGCCGACCCGTGGCTGTTCACCGAACTGCTGCGCGACCGCTGGGGCTTCACCGGCACGGTCGTCTCCGACTACTGGGCCGTGCCGTTCCTGGCCAGCACCCATCACGTCGCGACCGACGTGGTCGACGCCGGCGTCCAGTCGCTGACCGCCGGCATCGACGTCGAGCTGCCCGACACGCTGGGCTTCGGTCCCGGGCTGATCGACCGGGTGCCCGAGGAGCTGATCGACCGCGCCGTCCGCCGCCTGCTCACCCAGAAGGTCGAGCTGGGACTTCTCGACGCGGACTGGACGCCGGAGAAGTCGGTCGCCGGCGCGGACGAGGTCGATCTCGACTCGGCCGGGAACCGCGAGCTGGCCCGCGAGCTGGCGGAGCGGTCGATCGTGCTGCTCGACGCCGGCTCGGCGCTGCCGCTGGCCGCCGGCGTCAAGCGGGTCGCGGTGGTCGGCCCGGCGGCGGCGGATCCGCGGACGTTCATGGGCTGCTACGCCTTCCCCAATCACGTGCTGCCGCGCTATCCCGATGCCGGTCTGGGCATCGAGGTGCCAACCGCCGTCGAGGCGCTCGGATCTGCACTTAAGGGCAGCGAGATCGTGTACGAACGGGGCTGCGCGGTCATCGGCGACGACCGGTCCGGCTTCGCGGCGGCCGTCGAGGCGGCCCGCGGCGCCGACGTGACCGTCGCGATGGTCGGCGACCTGGCCGGCCTGTTCGGGCACGGCACCTCGGGCGAGGGCTGCGACGCGGCGGACCTGACCCTGCCCGGCGTGCAGGCCGACCTGCTCGAGGCGCTGCTCGCCACCGGCCGGCCGGTCGTCATCGTCGTGGTCTCCGGACGCCCGTACGCCCTCGGCGCCTTCGCCGGCCGGGCGGCCGGGCTGGTCCAGGCGTTCATGCCGGGCGAGGAGGGCGGCGCCGCGATCGCGGGCGTGCTCACCGGCTGGGTCAATCCCGGAGCGAAGCTGCCGGTACAGATCCCGCGGCACGCCGGCGGGCAGCCCGGCACCTACCTGCAGCCGGCGCTGGGGGCCGAGAACACCGGGGTCAGCAACCTCGACCCGGCCCCGCTGTTCCCGTTCGGCCACGGCCGTTCGTACACGTCGTTCGAGCTCGACGACCTGCGGATCAGCGAGGGTCCGGTGCCGGTCGACGGCGAGTTCACGGTGACCGTGCGGGTGCGCAACACCGGCTCGCGGGCGGGTGACGAGGTCGTGCAGCTCTATCTGAAGGACCTGGTCGCGCAGGTGACCCGGCCGGTGAAGCAGCTGACCGGGTTCGCCCGGGTGCCGCTCGAGCCGGGCGAGGCCAAGGACGTGACGTTCACGGTGCACGCCGACCGCACCGCGTTCACCGGCCGCGACTACTCGCGCGTGGTCGAGCCGGGCGACCTCGACGTGCTGGTCGGCACGTCGGCCACCGACCTGCCGTGCACCGGCCGGGTGACGCTGGCCGGCGACCTGCGCGTGGTCGAGGACCGCGACCGCCGCCTGGTCACCCCGGTCACCGTCGAGAAGATCTAGCCGGGACGATTCAACCGACGAGGAGCCGGGCCAGCTCGGTCCGGCTCCTGACGCCGAGGCGGGCGAAGACGTTGCGCAGGTGATGGTCGATCGTGCGGGGGCTCAGGTGCAGTTGCTGGGCCACCTCGCGGTTGGTCGCGCCCTCGGCGACCAGGCCGGCGATCCGCTCCTGCTGGGCGGTCAGCGGGGCCCGGCCGACCGGCCCGATCCGCTCCCCCGCCGCCCGTAGCTCGCGGGCGGCCTGCTCGGCCCACGGCTGGGCGTCGAAGCGGCGGAACCGTTCGGCGGCGCGGCGCAGGTGGTCGCGGGCCTCGGCCGGACGCCGGCGGCGGCGCAGGTGCCGGCCGTACAGAAGCTCGGTGTGGGCCCGGGCGAAGCCCGCGTCCTCGTCCCGTTCGTGCCAGGCCAGCGCCTCGCGGAAGTAGTCGTCGGCGGACTCCTCCCCGCGCAGGGCCCGGCACCGGCTGCGCAGGGCGAGCCAGCCCGGCTGTCCGGTGCGGGCAGCCCAGCGGTCGAAGACCTCGCCGCCCCCGCCGGACGCCTCGACCAGGTGCGGCGCGATCGCCACCCGCAAGGTCATCGAACCCGTACGGGCGATCCGCGCGAGCCGCTCCGCCGCGGGCTCCGGGCGCCCGGCCACGAGGTCGAGCAACGCCTCCGACCAGTCTCCGAGATCGCCCGCGGCGGGCCGCTCACGGCTCGTCTCGGCGTCGCCCCGGAAGGCGGCCAGCAGGCCGAGCAGGTCCCAGTGGGCGTCGGCCAGGTCGGGGCGGCCCGCCGCCCGGGCGACCGCCGCACCGTCGAGAGCGGCCTCGGTGGCAGCGTCGTGGCGGCCCGTGGCCAGCTCGGCGAAGGCCGCCACCTCCAGGGCCTCCGGCACGAGCGGCGCGTTGCCGGCCTCACGGGCCAGCG
This sequence comes from Paractinoplanes hotanensis, assembly GCF_023717965.1. Taxonomy (NCBI): domain Bacteria; kingdom Bacillati; phylum Actinomycetota; class Actinomycetes; order Micromonosporales; family Micromonosporaceae; genus Paractinoplanes; species Paractinoplanes hotanensis. The sequence continues at coordinate 3,806 of NZ_JAMQOL010000001.1, forward strand.
ACACCGCGCGCCACGCGAGCCGGGCGGCACGACGGTCCTGACCGAGCAGGAGGCCGGTGCCGGCCGCCCAGGTCAGGGCCGAGGGGTCGGTGGTGTGATCGGCGAGCCGCAGCACCTCGCGCAGGTGGCGGAACGCGGTTTCCTCGTCGCCGGTCATCAGGTCCGCGACGCCGACAACCTGGTGCAGAGCCATGTCGGTGACGGGGCGGCCGTCGCGGCACCGGACGGCGGCCCGCCGGGCGAGCTGGGGGTAGCGGCCCGGTTCGCCGGTACGCCCGCACGCCTCCCCCGCCACCAGCAGGGCTTCGACGGCACCGGCCGGGTCGGTCGTCATCAGCTCGCCGGCCACGTCCAGCAGGGCCTCGCGGGCCTCGGCCGGAGCCCGCCGCAGGCGCATCTCGGCGATGAGGCCGCGGGCCCGGGCCCGGACCGCGGCATTTCCCCGCAGCCGGGACGCGCGGCGCAGCAACGGGCGGGCGTCATGCGGACGGCCCGCGGCCATCGCCGAGCGGGCCGCCGCCAGCAGGGCCCGGGCCTCGCCGGCCGGACTGCCGCTCAGACCGGCGGCATGGCGCTGCGCGGCGAACGCTTCGGGCGGGGGCGCGTCCTCGGCGGCCAGCAGCAAATCGCGGGCCAGAGCGTCGTCGGGTGCGGCGGCGACGGCGGCGCGGTGCAGCAGCGCTGCCAGCCGACGGCCACGGGCCGCCAGGACCTCGGCCAGGGCCAGGTGGGCGGCTCGGCGGCGGCCGATCGACTCGTCGTCGTACGCGATCAGGCGTAGCACGGACGGGCGGAAGCGCACGCCGTCGGCGTGGGCGACGATCAGCCCGGCCCGCTCCGCCGGTTCAAGATCCGCCAGGCCGCGGCCGGGTCCCCCGGCGGCGAGGAGGTCGGACGGGTGCGCGCCCGGGTCGGCGGCGGCGAGCAGAAGCAGGTCGCGGGTCGCCTCGGGCTGCGCCGCCAGGGCCGTGCGGAAGCGCAGCCGCAGCGTGCTCTCCGGCGGCAGCGAGACGGGTAGCGGAGCGAGGCCACGCTGCTGCTGCGGGGTCAGGGCGCCGGCCAGCTCGGTCAGCGCGCCGGGATGACCGCCGGCCAGGGTGACCAGGGCCGCGGCGACCTCGCCGGTCGTGTCGGGGGCGTGGCGCCGCACCAGGGCGTGGCTCGCCTGCTCGTCGAGGGGTGCGAGGCGGTGCAGCGGGAGGCCGGCCGCGGCGGGGGCCGAGGTGACGGTGGCCAGGATCGCCACCGGGAGCTCGTGGACGCGCCGGGCGAGCATCCGGATCTGCTGCCAGGACAGGGGGTCGAGCTGGTCGGCGTCGTCGAGCAGGCAGAGCACGGGACCCCGGCGGGCCGCCTCCCGCAGGAGCGCCCGCAGGCTCAGGGCGAGCACGAGCGGGGCGCAGCGGGGCTCACGGCCGGCGATCAGCGCGGACAGTGGCTCGTCGTGCCGGCAGTGCTCCGCCAGCGGCGCGAGCAGGCGTTGGAGGCCCGCACCGGGCACGGCGGACTCGTCGGCGTCACCGGGTGCGGCCAGCAGCGTCCACCCGATCAGCCCGGCCGCGGCGGCGCGCAGCATCGTCGTACGGCCCTCGCCGATGCCTGCGTGCAGAACCAGCACACCGCCGCGACCGGCCTTGGCGGCGTCAAGCACGGCGCGCACGGCGTCCGGAACTTCATGCACTGTGGGTGCATTTTCCATGTCGAGAGTCTGTCGGCGCCGGTCGCGGGCCGGAAGACATCGACGCCGACTTTTCGGCTGGTGAAATTTCAGCGGTGTTAACAGGTCATTACGGATGGCCGGTGGTTTCGCCGATGCGCACTCGTCGCAGCCGCGCAAACACTGACCGCCATCAATTCCCTCTCCCCCGGGAGCGTGTCAGGTGCAGCAGGTTCGCAAACTCCGCCGGATCGTCCTGGCGATGGCCACCGCGTCGGCTCTCGCCGTCGGCCTCGCCCCGGCGCCGGCCCAGGCCGCCGACAACCCGTACGAACGAGGACCGGACCCGACGGTCGCCGCGCTCGACGCCAGCCGTGGCCCCTTCGCGGTCGGCACCGAGAACGTGTCGTCGCTCGTCTCCGGCTTCGGTGGCGGCACCATCTACTACCCGACCAGCACCACGCAGGGCACCTTCGGCGCGGTCGCCATCTCGCCCGGCTTCACCGCCACCTGGTCGAGCCTGGCCTGGCTGGGCCCGCGCATCGCGTCGCACGGCTTCGTCGTGATCGGGATCGAGACCAACACGCTGCTCGACCAGCCCGCGTCGCGCGGCTCGCAACTGCTGGCCGCGCTCGACTACCTGACCCGGTCGAGCTCGGTGCGCTCCCGCATCGACTCGACCCGCCTGGCCGTGGCCGGGCACTCGATGGGTGGCGGCGGCAGCCTCGAGGCCGCCCGCACCCGGCCCTCGTTGCAGGCCGCCGTGCCGCTGGCGCCCTGGAACACCACCAAGAGCTGGTCGAGCCTGCGGGTGCCGACCCTGATCGTGGGCGGCGAGAGCGACTCGATCGCCCCGGTCAGCACGCACTCGATCCCGTTCTACAACACCATCCCGTCGGCCACCGAGAAGGCGTACCTCGAGCTGAACAACGCGAGCCACTTCTTCCCGCAGTCGACCAACACGTTCACCGCACGGCTCGGGGTGGCGTGGCTCAAGCGGTTCGTCGACAACGACACCCGCTACGACCAGTTCATCTGCCCGGGACCGTCCAGTTTCTCGGTCTCCGACTACCGCAACACCTGCCCGCTCGCCTGATGCCGGGGGCTGACGTGCGCCGTCCGGCGCACGTCAGTTCCGCATGCTCAGACCTTGGCGGCGTGGATCCGTTCCATGCTGCCGGCCTTGAGCCGCTCGCTCTCGACGATCTCGAACCCGGCGGCCGCGACGACGGAGCGCTGGCGCCGGGTGAAGTGCTCGCCGGCGGTCGCGATGGTCACGCGTTCCAGCAGCCACTGGGCGGCCCGGATCGGGGGCCAGGAACTGCCGATGTGGTCGACGAGCAGCAGGCGGCCGCCCGGCACGAGCACGCGGTGCATCTCGGCGACCGCCGCCCGGGGGTCGGGGATCGTGCACAGCGACAGCGCGCAGACCACGGTGTCGAAGCTGTCGTCGTCGTACGGCAGACTTTCGGCGTCACCCTCGCGCAGATCGGCCGGACGACCCAGTTCGGCCGCCCGCCGACGGGCGTGGGCCAGCATGACCGGGCTCAGCTCGATGCCGCTGATCGTGGCGCCGGCCGGATAGAACGGCAGGTTGCGGCCGGTGCCGACGGCCACGTCGAGGACCCGCCCGCGGGCCCGTTCACCGATCCACTCGCGGCCGCCGGTGAACCAGACGCGTTCCAGGAACACGATCTGCCGGTCGTACGCGGGCGCGGCCCGGTCCCACACCTGGCGCGCCTTGTCGGTCGCACTCATGCGCCCGATCGTACTTACCGCACCGGGATCGTGGTGGTCACCGTCGCCTGGTCGATCTCGGAGATGCGCAGCGTCATCGACAGCTGCCACTCGCCGGGGAACGGGAACGTGAGGTTGCCCAGGCCCTGGTTCTCCAGGATGGACGAGACCGGGTTGTCGATCGGCTCGACGCCCTTCTCGGGCAGGGCCAGCGTCACCTTCCACTCGAGCACCTTCAGCGGCTTGCCCTCGGGCGTGTAGACGAAGGCGTGAATCGTGTTGTATTCGCCGACCGACGCCGGGAAGACGTCGAACTGCACCGAGTACAGCTTGCTGTTCAGCGTGGTCACGAAACCCCGCGCCTTGGCCGCCGCGACCGCCTCGACGTCGACGGCCCGGCCGGGGTTCGTCTGCACGAGCACGGCGGTGGCCGCCAGCACGAGAGCGGTGATGCCGACCTCGACCGCGGTCGCCCGGCGCAGGCGGCTGGTGGTGGCGACCGAGGCGCCCCGCTGCACCAGCCGGCGCGACCAGGCGGCCACGCCCAGCACGACGGCCAGCAGACCGGTTTTGATCAGCAACAGCCGGCCGTAGCCGGAGTCGAACAGCGCGTCGACGCTGCCCGTCTGCACGACGGCCTGCAGCACCCCGGCCGCGACGAGCCAGTAGACCGAGATGGCGGCCCAGCGCGACCAGGACGGCAGGATCAGCCGCAGCTGCCGGGTCTCGGCCCGGCGCAGGACGACGGTGGTCAGCACCACCAGGCCGCCGAGCCAGACGGCCATGCCGGCGAGGTGGACGGTGTCGGCCACGACCAGCAGCCAGGCGAACGGCGAGGCCGCCGGGTGACCGGTCAACGGCCACGTCACCAGAATGGCGACGACCAGGGCCACGAGTACGGCGGTGGGGCCCCGGCCCGCGTGCCGGCGCACCCGCGGCACCAGCCAGGCGGCCACGCCCAGCAGGATCAGGCGGGCGGCCAGGATGATCCCGAACGAGCTGGTCAGCACCTGGCCCAGCTCGCCCGCCGAGACGTCGAACGGGCCGGCGCCGGACGACGCCGGCGCCTGCAGCCAGATCGTGGCCAGGGTGCCGGCGGCGACCACGCCCAGGCCGGCCCGGGCCATCGTGATCAGGGAGCGGCGCCGGAACCACAGCGCGAGGAAGAGCACCGGGCCCACGGCGAGCGTGAGACCGCCGTACCCGAAGAACTTGGACACGGCCGTGGCGGTCTGCACGGCCGGGTCGACGCCCTCGTCGGGCGCGGACGGGGCGCTCGCCGACGGGGCGCCCACCGAGAACGTGAAGGCGCCCGAGATGGGATGGCTGTCGGCCGAGACGATGCGGTAGCTGACCAGGTAGGTGCCGAGCGGGCGGCCGGCCGGGCGCAGCTTGATCGTCATGCCGTTCTGCTGCGGCGCCGGGTCGCCGACGTTGACCCGCTTGCCGTCGGGGCCGATCACCTGGGTGCGGCCCGGGATCACCTGGATCGCCTCGTTGAAGCGCAGCATCACCTGCTCGGGCGCGGCCTTGACCACCGAGCCCTGCTGCGGCGAGGCCTGGGTGAGGATGGCGTGCGCCTCGGCGGGTTGCGCGGGCCAGCCCAGCGCGGAGACGATCACGGCAAGGCCGGTCGCGAGCAGCCAGGACACGAGCCGGCGGCGCCAAACGTTCCCCACGGCCTTCCGTACGGAAACTGACGACCTCCGGTTCATAGCGGCCCATGGTGCCTTGCCGCTCGGAGCCGCCGCGCGCTGCCCTACCCTGGTCGCCATGCCGGGCCACCATCACCCTTCGTTCGCGGGCTCTCCGGGCGCCCGCCGGCTGACGTTGTTGTTCCTGGTCCCGGCGGCGTTGCTGACCGTCCTCGGCATGCTCCTGCTGTGGCCCGGCGAGTCGCTCCCCGGCGCCAGGGACGCCGAGGGGCTGACCCGCGTCATGGGTGAGGTGCGCGCGGTCACGCCCCTGCCCTGTGCCGAGGTGCCGGACGGCGATCCGGCGCCCGAGCAGAACTGCGGCACGGTCACCGTACGGCTGTCCGGCGGCCAGGAGGTCACGGCCGAGATCCCGAACGGTCCCGGGGCCGTCGAGGTGGCTCCGGGCGACGACGTCGTGCTGCTGCGGCTGCTCGACGGTGAGGGCGGCGAGAGCGAGAGCTACTCGATCGTCGACCACCAGCGCGGCGCCGAACTGTGGCTGCTGGGAGCGGCGTTCGCGCTGGCGGTGATCGCCTTCGGGCGCTGGCGCGGGCTGACCGCGCTGGCCGGGCTGGGGCTCACCTTCGTCGTGCTGTTGCTCTTCGTGGTGCCGGCCATCCTCGACGGCAGGTCACCCGTCCTGGTGGCCGTGGTCGGGGCGGCCGCGATCATGCTGACCGTGCTGTATCTGACGCACGGGTTCTCGATCACGACGTCGATAGCCGTGGCCGGCACGCTGGCCAGCCTGACCATCACGGCGCTGCTCTCGGCCGCGGCGACGGCGGGCACCCATCTCAGCGGGGTCGCGGACGAGACGGCCAACTTCCTCAGCATCACCCAGGGTGAGATCAACATGCGTGGCCTGCTGCTGGCCGGCATCGTGATCGGGTCGCTCGGCGTGCTCGACGACGTCACCGTGACCCAGTCGGCCACGGTGGCCGAGCTGGCGCAGGCCAATCCGGGGTACGGGTTCCGGCAGCTCTACGGCGCGGCGACGCGCATCGGGCGGGCGCACATCGCGTCGGTCATCAACACGATCGTGCTCGCCTACGCGGGGGCCTCGCTGCCGTTGATGCTGCTGTTCGCGGCGGGCGAGACGCCGGTGGGCGAGCTGCTCACCGGTCAGCTGATCGCGCAGGAGCTGGTGCGCAGCGCGGTCGGCACGATCGGGCTGATCACGGCCGTGCCGATCACCACCGCCCTGGCGGCGTACGCGGCCTCTCGTACCTCCGTGCCACGCCCCGCGAGTACCTCCGAGCCGCGCCCCGCGAGCTCCGCGCCGCCGCCGGAGGACCGCTGGGCAGCCTTCGCCGACCGGCAGGACCCGCCTTAGAACGCCGTCGGCGGTCACCGCACCCCGGCCCGCTCGGTTTATGCTGCCGCGGATGAGTGTGAAGCGTGGGCGGCCGCCCGGAATGATGGACGTCGCCCGGCTGGCCGGCGTGTCGCACCAGACCGTGTCGCGGGTGCTCAACGAGCACCCCAACGTGAGCGAACCCACCCGCCTCAAGGTGCGCGCCGCCATCGCCGAGCTCGGCTACCGGCCCGACCGGGCGGCCCGGGCGCTGGTCACCGGCACGTCCAAGGTGCTCGGGGTCGTGGCCCAGAACTCCTCGCTGTACGGGCCGGCGTCGATGCTCACGGCGTTCGAGGAGGCCGCGCAGTCCACCGGTTTCGCGGTCAACGTGGGCAGCGTGCGCAACCTCGACGAGCAGTCCATCGCCGAGGCCGTGGAACGCCACCTCGACCAGCGCGTGGCCGGGCTGGTCGTGATCGCCCCGGTCGCCTCGGCCGCGCCCGCCCTGGCCAAGCTGCCCGGCGACGTCCCGCTGGTGACCATCGACGGCGACCCGGAGCACGCGTCGTCGCTGGTCACGGTCGACCAGTTCGCCGGGGCCAAGGCCGCCACCGAACACCTGCTCAGCCTCGGGCACCGCACCGTCTGGCACATCTCGGGCCCGGCCGACTGGTTCGACGCGGCCGGCCGCGTGCGGGGCTGGGAGGCCGCGCTGCGCGAAGCCGGCCGCGAGGTGCCGCCGCTGCTCACCGGCGACTGGAGCGCCGCCTCGGGCTACCGCAACGGCCAGCTGCTCGCTCGCCTGCCCGAAGCGACGGCGGTCTTCGCGGCCAACGACCACATCGCTCTCGGGCTGCTGCGCGCGCTCAACGAGCACGGACGCCGGGTGCCGGCCGACGTGAGCGTGGTCGGCTTCGACGACGTGCCCGAGGCCGCCTTCTACACGCCGCCGCTGACCACGATCCGCCCCGACTTCGACGCGGTCGCCACCGCCAGCCTCGAGCTGCTGCTGGCCCAGATCGAGTCGGGCGCCACCGAGGGCGCGCGACGCATCATCGCCCCCACCCTCGTGCAACGGGACAGCGTGGCGCCCCCGGCATAGCCGCCGCGCCCGTGGAACCGGAGAGCGTCGCACCCCCGGCGTAGTCTCTGTCAGGTGCCGCGCCCCGACCCCCTGCTCCTCGTTCTCGACGGCAACAGCCTGCTCCACCGCGCCTACCACGCGGGCGCCGGCGACGGCTGGGTCGACGACGACGGCAACCCCATCTGGGCGCTGCGCGGCCTGTTCGGCTACCTGGCCCGGGCGGCGGCCCACCTGCGGCCCGACGCGGTGGTGGTCGGCTTCGACTGCCCCGTCGACTCGGCCCGGCGCACCGACTACCCGGCCTACAAGGCCCACCGCCCCGACAAGGCCGAAGACCTGACTGCCCAGTTGCTGGCCGCGCCCGCCCTGCTGCGCGACGCCGGGGTCTGCGTCGTGGTTCCCCCCGCCTACGAGGCCGACGACGTGCTGGCCAGCGCGGCGGCCACGGCCCGGGCCGGCGGCTGGCGCTCGGTGCTCATGACCAGCGACCGCGACGCGTTCGCCCTGATCGACGAGTCCACCACGGTGCTGCGCGTCCGCAACGGCGGCTTCGACGAGGCGGTGCTGATCGACGCGGCCGCGTTGCCCGCGCTCTACGGCGTCCACCCGTGGCAATACCGCGACTTCGCCGCGCTCCGGGGCGACCCGTCCGACAACCTCCACGGCGTACGCCGCTTCGGCGCCACCACGGCAGCCAAGCTCCTGACGGCGTTCGGCACCCTCGAAGCGGCCTGGGAGGCAGGCGCCGCTCTGGTACGCGACACGGTGGGCGCCCACGCCGCCAGCTGCTTCACCGCCCCCGACGCCCGAGACATCGTCGACCGCAACCGCCGCCTCATGAGCATGCGCCACGATCTGCCCATCCCTGACCTTTCGGGCGCCCGGCTGCCGCTGAGCATGGCCGTCATGCGCCGTGCCCTGCGCGCCCGCGGCATCAACCTCGGCCCGTCGTTGTGGGCGCTCACCGGCGGCGACCCGCCCACCGCCCCCGACGCCGACCCCACGCCCGAGTTCCGCCCGTGGGTCTTCCGGGGCAGCCTGACCGCCCGCCGCGAGCCCACCCCGGGCCAGCTCTCCCTCTTCTGAACCACCACCGCCACGAGCGTCAGGCGACCCGCGACTGATCCTGGCTTCCACACCTGGGTCGCCGGAATCCGGCAGCGACTGCCCGTGGGGTTTGGAGCGTGACCATTTACGCAGGTCGCGCGGGTGGGCCGAGCGTCCTGGACGCGCCAGCGGCCAGCTCGGCACGGCCGCGCCCTCGGCGTGAGCAGCGGTCCGCACCCACCACCCGGCCACGACATCGCCCTTCTGATTCTGGAACTCGCCCATCCGGATTCAGTGATGCAGCGAACTCCTAGTTGCCATCCGCTGTTCAATTGCCAAGACTTCGCAATAGCGGTAGGTATGTATTACTGCCTACGAGGAGGCCTCATGGAGACCACGGCGATGCACATCGCCAACGGGATCGTCGACGGACCGGTGTCCGCTGTCTTCGCGGTCCTGGCTGTCGCTGCGCTGGCCTTCTGTGTGCGGAAGGCCCGTAACGACCTGGACGAGCGTCTGGCCCCGATGGCCGGGCTGGTCGCGGCGTTCATTTTCGCGGTGCAGATGTTGAACTTCCAGGTGCTGCCGGGCGTCTCGGGGCACCTGCTGGGCGGCACGCTGGCGGTCATCCTGGTCGGGCCCTGGGTGGGCGCGCTGTGCGTCTCGACCGTCCTGATCGTGCAGTGCCTGCTGTTCGCCGACGGTGGGCTGACGGCGCTCGGCCTCAACATCACCAACATGGCCCTGCTGGGCACTGCGGCCGGGTATCTGCTGGTGGCGGGGCTCCTGCGCATCCTGCCCCGGAACGCCAGAGGGCTCGCCGCAACCGCCTTCATCGCCTCGGTGGTGTCGGTGGTCGTCGCCTCGCAGGGCTTCGTGCTCGAGTACGCGCTGGGCGGCACCACCGCGCTGTCGCTGCCCTGGGTCTCGGGCACCATGGCCGGCGTCCACGTGCTGATCGGCATCGGTGAGGGGCTGATCGCCGCCACGACCGTCGCCACCGTGGCCCGGGTCCGGCCCGATCTGGTGTACGCGCTGCGACGGTTCCGCAAGCCGGCCGTCGCGCCCCAGCTGGGAGTGAACGCATGACGAAGCGACTGGGCTGGTTCCTGGCCGGCGGCCTGCTGGTGGCGCTGCTGCTGGCCGGCGTGGTGAGCAACTTCGCGTCGTCGAGCCCGGACGGGCTGGACGCGACGGCCCGCGAGGGCTGCACGTTCAACGCCGAGGGCGAGATCACCGGCGGCACGTGCATCGCCCAGCAGGAGAGTTCGCACCAGCTCGCGGACTCGCCGCTGGCCGACTACGGCATCCGGGGCATCGAGAACAGCTTCCTGTCGACGGCCCTCGCCGGCGCGGCCGGCGTGCTGATCACGTTCGGCGTCGGCGCCGGGCTGTTCTGGGTGGCGCGGCGCCGCAAGCAGGACGCCTGACGTGGGCGCCGGGCACTCCGTGCTGCACCTCGATCGGGTGAGCCCGGTGCACCGCCTCGCCCCCGAGGTGAAGATCGCCGCGGTCCTGCTCTTCACGATCATCGTGGTGATCACCCCGCGAACGGAGTTCTGGGCCTTCGGCGGCTACGCCGTGCTGCTGGCCGTCGTCGCGGTGGCGGCTCGCGTGCCCGCGTTGTGGCTGGCCAGGCGGGCCACGATCGAGCTGCCGTTCGTGCTGCTGGCGGTCGCGTTGCCCTTCGCCGGGCAGGGCGAACGGGTCGACTGGCTCGGGCTGTCCCTGTCGGTCGACGGCCTGCACGGCGCGTGGAACATCTTCGCCAAGGGCACCCTCGGCGTGCTCGCGTCGCTGCTGCTGGCCGCGACCACCACGATGCGCGATCTGATCCTGGGCCTCGACCGGCTCCGCTGCCCGACCGTGTTCACCCAGATCGCCACGTTCATGCTGCGGTATCTGGACGTGCTGGCCGACGACGCCCGGCGGATGCGGATCGCCCGGTTGGCCCGCGGCTACGACCCGCGCTTCCTGTGGCAGGTGAAGGCGTTCGCGGTCAGCGTCGGGGCGTTGTTCCTGCGGGCGTACGAGCGGGGCGAGCGGGTCTACCTGGCGATGGTCTCGCGCGGGTACGCCGGACGGCTGCCCCAGGACGAGGCGGGTCGGGCGCCGGCCGGGCAGTGGATGGCGGCGGCCGTGCTGCCGATCGCCACCGGCAGCATCGCGCTGGCCGCCGCCCTGGGATCATGATGACCATGAGCGGCTCCGAGACCCCGGCCCTGCGCGTCGCCGGGCTGCACTTCGCCTACCCCGACGGCACGCCGGTGCTGCACGGCGTCGACCTCACCCTGGCCGCCGGCGAGCGGGTCGCCCTGCTCGGCCCGAACGGCGCCGGCAAGACCACGCTCGTCCTGCACCTCAACGGCATCCTGCACGGCGACGCCGGCACGATCGACATCGCCGGCGCCCGCGTGAACCCGGCCGACCGCACCGCGCTCGCCGAGATCCGCCGCCGGGTCGGCATCGTCTTCCAGGACCCGGACGACCAGCTCTTCATGCCCACGGTCGCCGAGGACGTGGCCTTCGGCCCGCAGAACCTGGGCGTACGGGGCGCCGAGCTGAGGACCCGGGTCGACGAGGCCCTGGCCGCGGTCGGCATGAGCGACCACCGCGACCAGGTCCCCCACCACCTGTCGTTCGGCCAGCGCCGCCGGGTGGCCGTCGCCACCGTCCTGGCCATGCGCCCCGAGATCCTGGTGCTCGACGAGCCCTCCTCCAACCTCGACCCGGCCAGCCGGCGCGAGCTGGCCGAGATCCTCACACCGCTGCCGGTCACCATCATGATGGTGACCCACGACCTTCCGTACGCGCTGCAGCTGTGCCCCCGCGCCGTGATCCTGGACAACGGCCGCATCGTGGCCGACGCCCCCACCCCCGCCGTCCTCACCGACGAGCCCCTGCTGCGGGCCCACCGCCTGGAACTCCCGTTCGGCTTCGACCCGGCCGCGGCCGCCGCCCGGTGATCCGCCCGATCGCCCTGGCCGTCCCGCGCCGCGGCCCCGACATCCTGGTCTTCGAAGCGCACGATCCGACGAACGACCAGACGTTCTACCGCCCTCTCGGCGGCGGCATCGAGTTCGGCGAGACCGCCGAGACCGCCCTGCGTCGCGAACTGCGTGAGGAGCTCGCCGCCGAGCTCGATGATGTGCACCGCATAGGCGTGCTCGAGAACTTGTTTCACGCGTACGGGCGGGACGGCCACGAAATCGTCTTCGTGTTCAGCTGCCGCCTGGCCGACCCGGCTCTCTACGAACGCGACGTCGTCGGCGAAGTGCTCGACGACGCGGGCACGCGCGTGCTGTGGCGGCCGCTGAGCGGCTTCACCGCCGAAGCCCCGCTCTACCCCACCGGTCTGTCCGCCCTCCTTGTGGACAGTTGGGCCGGCTGACACCGTGGACCTGCCGAGCGACGACGAGATCCGCGCGCTGCACGAGCGTTTCGCTCCCGACCGGGAGGCGTTCGAGCTGGTCTGGACCCACTGCCGGATCATCTGCGACATCGCCGGGCAGTTGCTGACCGATGAGGACGAGGATCTCGTCCGGGCCGGTGCCCTGCTCCATGACATCGGCGTCTATCGGCTGGCGCCGGGCGAGGCGTACATCAGACACGGCCTTCTGGGCCACGAAACGCTGCGCGCGCTCGACCTGCCGGAGCCGCTCGCCCGCATCTGCTCCCACCACACGGGCGTCGGCATCAGCCGCGACGACGTCCTGCGCCAGCGGCTGCCCCTGCCGCCGGTGGACTATCTGGCCGACACCCCCGAGGAAACCCTCGTGATGTACGCCGACAAGTTCCACAGCAAGACCTCACCGCCCCGGTTCAACACCCCTTCGTCGTACGCGGCCTCGCTCGCTCGTTTCGGGCCGGGCGCGACGGCCCGGTTCCAGGCCCTGACGGCGCAGTACGGTCTGCCCGACCTCGCCGGGCCGGCCCTCCGCTACGGTCACGCCGTGCTCTGAAATCCGCTGTCGGGCACGCCCCGCCCTCGGCCATCATCAGAGGCGTGAATGTTCCCTACCGGCAGATCCGGGCCGCGTACGACGATGACACCGTCACCGTCTACCAGGCCTACCCGGCCGCGATAGCCCGGCCCGCGCTGGCCGCCGGCCGCTTCGTGCCGCCTTTCAAGCCGGCCCGCATGACGTGGATCAAGCCGTCGTTCCTGTGGATGATGTACCGCAGCGGCTGGGCCACCAAGCCTGGCCAGGAACACGTCCTGGCCGTCACGATGCGCCGCGACGGCTTCGAGTGGGCGCTCAGCCACGCCTGCCTCAGCCACTACGTCGCGGGCCACCATCCGAACCAGGCCGCCTGGGCGTCAGCGGCCCGCGAGAGTCCCGTACGCGTGCAATGGGATCCCGAGCGATCCGTGCGCCTGGAGCCGTTGCCGTACCGCTCGCTGCAGGTCGGTCTCGGCGGCGAGGCCGTCGAGCGCTATGTGGACGATTGGATCACCGGGCTCACCGAGGTGACCGGCCAGGCGCACGCCGTCCGGGCGCGGCTCTCGGCCGGCGACGAGGCGGGCGCGGCCGGGCTCCTGCCGCGCGAGGAGCCGTACCCGTTGGCGGCGCCGATCGCCGGCCGGATAGCCGCCACGACCTGACCTCCTGCTCAGGGACGGCGGCCGCCGTACGAGTCGATCAGGGCGTCGACGACCAGGGACGCGTCGGCGGCGGCCACGTCGTCGGGGTATTCGGGCAGCAGGTCGTCCCAGACGACGAGCCAGGAGCCGTACAGCTGGGACTGGCCCTCGGGCCGGGCGAAGAACCAGACGTGCAGGTGGGCGCCGCCGTCGCCGATCCGGTAGACGTGGGCCCGCGAGATGTTCGGCAACGCCTGGATGTGCCGGGCGAGGTGTTTGGTCAGCACGCCCAGCTCGGCCGCGAGCTCGTCGGGCAGGTCGGCCAGGTCGTGGTGGTCGCGCGGGTGCAGCATGAGGATCAGCGGCACGCCCGCCTTGGGGATGCGGGTCAGCCGCCACCTGTCGTTCAGCCAGAGGCCCTCGTCGCGGCGGTCGCACGACCGGCAGTCGGCCGGGTCCTCGCCGTGCCGGGGCGGCTCGGGCAGCACGGGCTCGCGCAGCGGCGAGACGCTCAGCCCGTCCGGCGTGAACGGGCTGATGTCCCAGCCGGTCATCCGGGCCAGCGGCAGCCGCCGCTGGTCGTCCGCGGCTTCGAGGGCATGGGCGTAGAACTCGTCCGGTCGCAAGGCCATGCCGGGCAGCGTAGATCCCTCTGCGACCCTCGGGATCAGCGGACGTGGATGTCCAGCCAGTCCTTGAGCGGCCGGCTCGCGCGCAGGAAGTCGACGATCCGCTTCTTGGCGGCCGCGGTCCCGAGCCAAGCTGCCGGCTCCCACTGCTGCCACGTGGTCAGGCCCTTGTGCCGCAGCAGGTCGGCGCGCGGATGGTCCTTGTCGTAGCCGCGGGGCGCCGTTTTCAACGACCCGTGGCCGTGTACGCCGACCTGGCCGGCGATAGCGGCCAGGTCCGCGCCGGCGCGGTCGTCGACCACCGCCCGCCGGTAGCGGTCGAGCTGCTCCTTGTCCATCTGGTAGACGCCGCAGCCCGCCGCCAGCCCCTCGGCCGACAGCTGGAGGTAGCCGCCCATGTCGAGCCACGCCCCGAGGTGTGTCTTGTAGGGCGTCTTGTCCTTGCTGAACCGCACATCCCGGTACGGCCGGAAGATCTTGCCGGGGCCGAACTCGCGCTCGAGTTCGTCCAGCAGCTCCCGCATCGGGTCGCGCACCTGCTTCTCGTAGAAGTCGAGGTGCGCGGTCCAGTACGTCTTCGAGTTGTCAGCCTCGAGGCCCTCGTAGAACTCGAGGGCCTCGCTGGGCCAGCCGCGGAACGTCACCGCCCGATAGTAGGTCCCCGAAGGGTGCACGCCCCGCGCCGCGGGAGATGACTGCGGCGCGGGGCGCGCACGACGTCAGTTCAGCCAGCGCTGCGGCACTGCCTGCGCGATCGCCCGGTAGCCGGCCGGGTTCAGGTGCAGGTGGTCCCCCGTGTCGTACGCCGGAAGAAGCTGCCGTGGCACGGCCGGGTCCCGCACGGCGGCGTCGAAGTCGGCCACCCCGTCGAACAGGCCGCGCCGCCGGATGGCCGCGTTGACCGCCGTACGGGAAGCCTCTCTCAGACCGCCGGGATCGTCGTAGCCGGTGTTGCCGCCGAACGGGGTGATCGTCGCGCCGTACACCCTGAGGTCGGCGGCGTGGGCGCGCAGCACGATCTGCTCGTAGGCGACCAGTAGATCGTCGGTCACCGCCTTCTGATCGGCGACCGTGGCCGGCGCCGTGCCGATGTCGTTGACGCCCTCGAACAGCAGCATCCGGTCGACGCCGCTGGTGGCGAGCACGTCCCGGTCGAGCCGGGCCAGCACGTTCGGTCCGAGCCCGTCGTTGAGCACCCGATTGCCGCCCGCCGCCTGGTTGAGCACGGCCGCGCGGGGGGCCCTTGCGAACAACTGGTCGGGCCAGCGGTCGTTCCCGTCCGTCGTCGATCCCCGCCCGTCGGTGAGCGAGTCGCCGACGATCGCCAGCGCCGGCGCGTCCGATTCCACCTCGACGCCGCTGAGCAGATACCAGTGCGCGACGCCGACGGCTCCGGGCAGGTCGGGTGCGGCGTGCTGGTCACCGCCGACGAGGTACGAGGTGGTCCGCGACCCGGGATGGGAGGTGAGATCGAGCGTGGCCTGTCCCGTCGCCAGGTACACGGTGACGGTCAGGTTCTCGCCCCGCCCGGCCGGGAGCGGCACCGGGTCGGAGACGATCTGCGCCCCGACCGGCACCGTGACCGACGGCCGCCCGCCGAACGTGAGCGAGCGGCTCGACCCGGACACGATCGCCGGCACACCGGCCCGGCCGCCGACCGGCCGGGCCACCGCCGCCGCCGTCAGCGGGAGGGCCGCTCCGCCGAAGGCGTTGGAGAAGCGGACCCGTACGCGGGGACCACCCACCGTGACGTGCACGGTCTGACGCAGGGTGGTGTCGACCAGCACCGCGCTCTCCCCGGTGAACGGCGCCGGTGGCAGATTGTGGGGCTCGGTCAGCTGCGGCATCGCGGTCCAGGTGTGGATCCACCGCCGCCGGCCGCCGGCTGCCGCCGCGCCGGACAGCGGCACGGGCAGCACCGCCGCCCCGCCGAGGCTCAGCAATGTCCTTCGCCGCATGTCAGAACCTCCGGCTCTCGGGCGGCCCGAGGTAGCTGTCCTTGACCCCGCCGGTGTCCACGACCAGACGCTGCAGGATCACCGTGGGGTCGATCGCCCGGAACGTCAGCGTGTGCACGCCCGGCCCGGAGATCTGGTGGGTCGTCGTCGTGCGGTTGATGTTGTCGGACGTGTTGCGCGCCCACTGCCGGTTCATGGTGGTGTCGTTGGCGCCGGTCGCCTTGGTCACGTTCACCACCTGCGGCGTCTGCCCGTCGACGGACACCGCGTACTTCAGGCCGTCGCCCGGCAGCACGTTGTTGCGCGGCGACAGGTACGCGGTGACACGCACCGGTCCACTGCTGGTGAGCGTCATCGTGTAGTCTAGGCGGTCGTCCGATCCGCCCACCGGCGTGAGCCCGTTGCCGGTCTTGCCGATGCCCGGCAGCAGCTGCCACTTCCCGGTCCGGCCGGTGTAGTGGTCCGCCTCCATGGCCACGTACCCGTTGGCCTCGAGGAATCCGACCGGCCTGACCGTGGGATTCGCGATCGGCGCCCGCACGACGACGGATTTCCCGGCGCCGGTGACGGTGATCGGCACGGTGGTCGTGCCCTTCGGCGCGCGCCGCCAGTCGACCGTGACCGTCGCCCGCACCTGGTCGTCCACGATGCCGGACGCCGGCGCCACGTGCACCCACGAAGCGCCCGTGGTGATCCGGTACCGGAACGGCGTGGCGCCCTTGTTGTAGACGTCGATGTACTGCGGCCGCTGCGCCTGCCACGGGCTGAACGCCGGCAGCGTCTCCGGGTCACCACCGTCGAGCCCGACCCCCAGCTCGCTGCCCGCGGGCAGGTCGATCCGCTGGAGGTGCGGGTAGATCTCGTCCGGCAGGGCCACGTTGTTCAGTTCCGGCTGCTGCCAGGGCGCGTTCGGGCCGTAGCGCTCGACGTTGCCGTACCCGATCTTGGGTTGCAGTTGCCAGTTCTTCCACTTCCCACCGGCCAGGGTGGTGTTGTAGTAGTCGCTCATCGCCTGGTCCTCGGCGAAGAGCCGTTCGGCGGTGTCGGCGAGCTTGTTCGTGGCCGCTCGGCCCTGCGCCGCGTAGGCGATGTTGGTGAACTGCGCGCGCCGCAGCTCATAGATGACGGCCGTGTCCTTGATCTGGTAGTAGACCAGTTGGTAGAACGCGTCCTGCCAGGCCGGGGGCACCTTCGCTCGCAGCCGTTCGGCCCGCCGGGCGAGGTCGATCCAGTCCTCGGTCACGCGGTCCATCTCGCCGTAGTCGGTGAGGCTGAACGGCGTGGCCTGGTCGTTGTAGACGACAGCCGTCGGGTCGGTGGTGATGTCCTTGGCCGGGTCGACGGTGATGCGCCGGTTCAGCAACTCCGGCTTGCGGCGCGACTGCAGGAAGGAGTACTCGTCGAGCAGTTCCGCGACGGCCGGCGCGAGCGCCTTCCCGAAGTTCTCGGCGGCGAACGACGTGGTCCATTCGTCGATCCCGTGCACGGGCACCGCATCCGGGTTCCACGCGTAGTCGAGGAAGAACTGGGTGGGCAGTTCCTCGTTCTTCAGGTCGCCCACGTTCACGACCCAGAGCCGGTCGACGCCCTTGCGGTACGCGAGGTTCAGCTGCTCCCACGTGTTGGTGAGATTGATGGTGTCGGCCCATTTGTAGTTGCGGCCGTCGCCCACGTAGTCGAAGTGGTAGTACATGCCGTAGCCCCCGCCGCGGGCCGGCAACGACGCGTCGGGCAGCTTCCGCATGTTGCCCCAGTTGTCGTCGCAGAACACGACCGTGACGTCGTCCGGCGGCCGATAACCGTTGTCCCAGTAGCGCTGCACCTCTTTGTAGAGGGTCTGCACCTGCGGCCGGTCGATCAACCCGGTCTCGCGCAGGATCTCCCGCTGGCTGTCGATGATGGACGACATCAGGTCGATGCCGTCGCCGTCGGGCAGGCTGACATCGCCGTTGCCGCGCATGCCGAGCGTGATGACGCCCTCGATGTTCTGGTCGCGCATCCGTTCGGCGCCGTCCCGCCAGTACGCCTTGATGGCGTCCGCGTTGCGGCGGAAGCTCCACTCCCCCGTCCCGGTCGGGTGCCGGTTCCATTCCTCGATGCCGCGCATCATCGGCGCCTCGTGCGAGGTGCCCATGACGACGCCGTAGAAGCTGGCGGTGGCGTGGTTGAGCGGGTCGTCCTCGGCGAAGGCGCGCCCCCACACGGCCGGCCACAGGTAGTTGGCCTTCAGCCGCAGCATGGTCTCGAAGACCTGGGAGAAGTACTCGCTGTTGAGCCCGCCGGGATAACCGGGCGCCTTGCCCGGCCCGAAGTAGCCGGGCGCCCACGTGCCGGTGGCCGGGTTCTCGTCGTTGATGAAGAACCCGCGGTACTTCACCTTCGGGGTGCCCTGGGTGTGCCGGCCGGGCAGCACGTAGAGCTCAGCCTTCTTCTGCACGGGCACGTCGTCCCAGAAGTGCCAGGGCGAGACACCGATCTTCCGCGACAGGTCGTAGGCGCCGTAGATGCTGCCCCGCTGGTCGCTGCCGGCGATGACGAAGGCACGCCGTACGCCGGGGAGCGGATCCTGGACGACCTGTTCGACCGTGGTCTCCCACTTGCCCTGGATCCCCCGGACGTCGAGCTTGCCGCGCGCGACGATCCGGTCGATGAGCGGGCTCTTGCCGATGGTGCCGACGATGACCGGGTCGCGCCCGGCCGGAATCGTGTCGTGCCCGACGACGGGCTTGACGCCGGTGACCTTCCCGAGGTCGGTCTGCAGGTCGTCGGCGACGCGGATCACGCCCGCGAAGTCGTCCTTGCTGACCACGATGGGCGCGCCCCGCAGCGGGAAGCGGCCCGGGCCGTTCTCCGTGGAGACGTACGACTGGGTCTTTCCACCGCCCGCAGAGGGGCCGGCCGTCGCGGGAACCGGCGCGAGCACCAGGAGGCTCGCGGTCGTCAGAGAAGCGATCGCGGCCCTCATGAGAAGAGCCTCAGCGGCACGGCGTCGGCCATCGCGGCCATGCCGGCGTCGTTGGGATGCAGGCCGTCGCCGCTGTCGTAGGCGGGATGGAGCCGCAGCGGGTCGGCCGGGTCACGCAGGGCCCGGTCGAAGTCGACGACCCCGTCGTACTCGCCGCCGGACCGGATCCAGCGGTTGAGCACGTCCCGCTTGCGCTCGTTGGCCTCGCTGTAGAAGCCGAGGGTGTCGCCCTTGAACGGCAGGACCGTGGCGCCGATCGCGACCAGGCCGGCCGAGTGCGCGCGGGCGATCAGTTGGCGGTGACCGCCGATCAGGTCGTCGGCGCTGACCACCTCGGAGGCGGGAGCGACCGTGCCCGGGTGGCCGAGGTCGTTGACGCCCAGCAGCACGACGAGATAGGCGGCGCCGGGCTGGGCGATGACGTCCCGGTCGAAACGGCGGAGGGCGCTGTGCCCGAAGTACGCCGCGAACCCCTCGGCGTCACTGCCGGGCGCCGGGTTCGGATCGTGCAGCAGGCGGTTGCCCGAGATGCCGACGTTGGCCACGCCGACGTGGCGCAGCCGGGCGGCGAGCAGGTCGGGCCAGCGGTGGTTGAGGTTGCTGGCCGTGTTGGCGCCGTTGGTGATCGAGTCGCCCAGGGTGACGACGGCCCGGGCCTCGCGGCGGACGGCCACCCCGGACAGGAACAGGTACTGCCCGATGGTGGCGACCGGGGTCACCGTGCGGGCCGCGGTGACGTCGCCGTCCGCGATGACGTTGTCCTGGAACGCGAACGCGGCCAGGGTCGTCACCGGCGTCCGGGCCGGCAGGTAGAGGCTGATCGCCAGGTCGGCGCCCGGTGTCACCCGCAGGCGGACCGGGTCGCTGACCAGCGGCGAGCCGGCCGGGATGGTCACCGCGGCGCGGTTGCCGAAGGTCACGCGGCGGTCCGAGCCGGGAACGATCCCCGTGCTCGCGCCCTCGCCGGAACGCAGGGCGACGCGGGCCGCGCCGAGACGCAGCGGACCGTTGCCGAACTCGTTGGTGACCCGGATGCGGATCTCGTCGCCGCCGACGCTGGTGTGGACGATCTGCCGGACGGTCTGACTGGCCAGGACGGTGGGCGGGGTGGGCGGGACGGTGGTGGGGGCGGCCGCCCACGTGGCGGTCCAGCCGTCCGTACTCCAAGCGTGGGCATGAGCGGGGGCGGGCAGCCCGGCCGCGGCGGTGACGGCCGCGCCGGAGGTGAGAGCGAGTAACTCGCGTCGAGTGGGCATGGGGGAGCTCCTTCTCGGCCGCCGGGGTCAGCAAGCGCCGAAATTCCCGCGGTGGCCGGAAGTTTCGGAAACACATCGGGCGGACCTTCGTAACGTAAAGGCGACCGTCTATGTCGTCAAGATTACTTCCCTTGATCAGAAGCACTTTCGTCGCGCTTTGATCTCCGCGATACGTCGGAACTTTCGGCCATGATGTCGAAAGTCACTATCTTGGCGCCCGGGTCAAGTTGCTGGTAACTTCTTGACTATGCAGTCAAGTAACGTCGTCGAGGACGACGCCCAGGTCGAGACGGAGGCGGCCGAGCCGGCCCCCGCGCCACTGATCATGCTGGAGACGCCGGACGACTCCGGTGTCTGCGCCGTCGACGGGTGGTGCGACCGATGAGCGGCAGCGTCTTCGGCCGCGCGGCCGAGCCGATCGTCGTCGACGTCTGGAGCGACGTCGTCTGCCCCTTCTGCTACCTGGGCAACGCCGTCCTCAAAGAGGCGGTGGATCAGTTCCCGCACGGCAGCGCGGTGCAGGTCCGCTATCACAGCTTCCAGCTCAACCCCGGCTTCCCGGTCGGTGAGGCCGTCCTGGCCGACGACTACCTGGCCCAGCAGTACGGCATGCCCAAGGCTCAGATCGAGGCCTCGCACGCCCAGCTGGCCGCCCGGGGCGGCCAGTCCGGCCTCGACTACCGGTTCCCGGCGTCGATGATGATCAACACGCTCGACGCCCACCGCATGATCCACCTGGCCAAGGCCCACGACGCCGAGCCGGCCATGGTCGACCGCCTGTTCCGGGCCGAGTTCACCGACGGCCTCAACCTGGCCGACCACGGCGTGCTGGCCGACCTGGCGGCCGAGCTCGGGCTCGACCGCGCCGAGGCGCTGAAGGCGCTCGAGACCAAGGCCTACGAGCAGGACATCCGGGCCGACCTGGCCCGCGCCCGCGAACTGGGCGTCAGCGGCGTCCCGTTCTTCGTCTTCGACAACAAGCGGGCCGTCTCCGGCGCCCAGCCGATCGAGCTGTTCCGCCAGGCGCTCGACGTGACCTGGCAGGACAGGGCAGCCTCCCCCGCATGAGAGCCGACGCCCGGCGCAACGTCGAGGGCATCCGCCGGGCTGCCCTCGACGTGTTCCGCGCCGGCGGCCTCACCACCCCGCTCGACGAGGTGGCCCGGGCCGCCGGGGTCAGCAAGGGCACCATCTACCACCGCTTCGGCAGCCGCACCGGCCTGATCGACGCGGTGGTCGAAGAGCTGGTGGCCGAACGCATCGCCGGCATCATCGACGCGGTCGACGCCCTGGACGGCCCGCTGCTCCGCTTCGAGGAATACCTGCTGCGCACCTGGCTGCTGCAGTTCGACGAGCCCGCGGCCAACGACGTCCTGATGCGGGTCCTCCCCGATTCCGAGCCGCTGACCACCCTGTTCGATCGCGCCTGCCACTTCGGGGGCCGCCTGCTGCACGAGGCCCAGGCCGCCGGCGTGGTCCGCGCCGACATCACCCCCGACGACCTGGCCTACCTGATCCTCGAGCGCGGCGTCATCGTGCGGGCCTGCGACCAGCAGACCCGCGACGACTACCACCGCCGCCTCGACTTCGTCCTGCGCGGCCTGCGCGCCGTCAGAAAGTGACCGGCAGTGAGGCCAGGCCGGAGGGCGACGAGCCTTCCGGCCCGCCCGGTGGCGGGTGAACGTGAACGTTCGGGGGAGATCCGGTCCACAGGGGAGCCGTTAGGGTCGGGCGCGTGACGCGGGAAGTGCTCGAGCCGGCAGCGGGCCGATATGTGCTTGCCACCGTCGCCGTCGCCGCGATCGGCACCCTCTGGTGCGTGGTCTATCTGAGGACGGGCGCCGGCACGGAAGCGATCGCCTACGTCTTCGTCCCGGTCGGCGGCGCGCTCGCCACGGTGTCCGTCCTCGGGCTGATTCGCCGGGGCTCCGGCCTGGACCCGGTCGCCGGGCGGTTCTGGCGGGCCATCGTGCTCGCCGTCGGCACGGTCACGGTCGGCTACGCCTGGCTGGCTGCCGACATGCTGACGCATGCCGGCGAGGCTCGTACGCGCAGCATGCCGGCGCCGGCGGCCGCCCTCGCGATCGCCGGTTTCCTGATCGCCATCTGGGCGCTGGCCCGGGTTCCGGTGGCCGCGGCCCGCGGCGCCGAACGGTGGCGCATGGCTCTCGACCGGATGATCGCCTTTCTCGGCTGCTCGGCCGCGTTGTGGTATCTCGGGCTGGCGCCGATGCTGACCGCCCGCGAGCCGTGGAGTCCGCAGGCGACGTTCCTCGTCGGACTCGGCCTCGTGGTGGCCGTCGGGGCCGCGACGAAGGTGTCGTACATCGCCGGCGGACCGGTCGACCGCGTGGCCATGCGATTCATCGCGGCGGCCGGCGGGGTGCCGGCCGGGGCCGACGCGGTGCTCGCGGTGCAGTTCGGCTATCTCGCCAGCGTCCCGGCCCAGGCCGTCGTCATGCCGCTGGCCCCGGTGTTCATCACCCTCGGCGTCGCCGCGCAGAACCGGGCCGACCGGGGCCTGCGGCCGCCACCGGTGCGGGTCGGCGTGCTGCTGCCGTATCTGGCCATGGTGCTGGTCGACGTGCCGCTGATCGCGGTCGCGCTGGGAGCGCCGTTGCGCCGGCCGATGCGGGTGGTCCTGATCGCCGCGGTCGTGGTCACCGCCCTCGTCATGGTGCGGCAGTATCTCGCGTACCGGGAAAACGCCCGCCTGTTGCGGAACGCGCGATTCCAGGAGGAGCGGCTTCAGCACGAGGTGAGCCACGACGGTCTGACCGGGCTGGCCAACCGGGCGCTGTTCCGCGACCGGCTCACCACCGAGCTGGCCGCCGGCGGCCCGACCACCGTGCTGCTTCTCGACCTGGACGACTTCAAGGCCGTCAACGACCTGCTCGGGCACGGGGTCGGCGACCGGCTGCTGGTCTCGGTGTCGCTGCTGCTGCACACCGAGGTGGGCGGCCGGGGCTTGCCGGCCCGCGTCGGCGGCGACGAGTTCGCCGTGGTGCTGAACGGAAGCGGGCTGGACCCGGAACAGCTGGCCGAGCGGCTGCTGACCGCGCTGTCGCATCCGATCAGTGAGCACCGGCTGCTGGTGCAGGCGAGCATCGGCATCGCGACCGCGGCGCCGGGAGCGACCGTCGACTCGGTGCTGCGGAACGCCGACGTCGCGCTGTACACCGCCAAACAGCAGGGCAAGGCGGGGTTCGTACGCTATGTGGACGGCATGGGCGAGCCGGTGCTGGCGCACATGCAACTCGGCGCCGAACTGCGCCGTGCCCTCGACAACGACGAGTTCCGGGTGGTCTACCAGCCGATCGTGCGGCTCGACAGCAACCGCGTGATCGGCGTCGAGGCCCTGGTCCGCTGGCACCACCCGAGCCGCGGCGTGGTCGGCCCGGGCGATTTCATCCCGGCCGCCGAACGGACCGGCCTGATCGTGCCGCTGGGTCGCTTCGTGCTGCGCGAGACGTGCCGCCAGGCCGCGGCGTGGCTCGACGAGTTCGGCCCCGACGCGCTGAAGGAGGCCGGCCTCAACGTCTCGGCCCGGCAGCTGCACGACCCCGACTTCGTGTCCGAGGTCGCCAAGGCGCTGGCCGACAGCGGCCTGCCCTGCGAGCGCCTGGTCCTCGAGGTGACCGAATCGGCGGTCCTGCGCGGCCCCCAGGTCTCCCGGGCGCTGCACGAGCTCGACCACATGGGCATCCGGCTCGCCCTCGACGACTTCGGCACCGGCGAGTCGTCACTGAGCCTGCTGCGGGCCTTCCCCGCCGCGATCGTCAAGCTGGACAAGTCCTTCGTCGACGGCATCGAGATCGACGACGGCCACCCGGCCGCGGCCGACGCCCGCCAGGCGGTGGCCCGGGCGGTGATCCAGCTCGCGCATGCCCTGGGCCTCGACACCGTGGCCGAGGGGATCGAGAGCCCCGAGCAGGTGACCGCGCTGCGCGAGCTCGGCTACACCCTGGGCCAGGGCTTCCACCTGGCCGAGCCGATGACCGCCGACGGCGTCTCCCGCCTGCTGGCCCGCCAGCAGGCGGTGGCCCGGCTCCAGGCCTGACGTTCATCTACTCGTCTATGACGAAGGCTTGCTGGTAGGTGCGGACGATGACAGGCATCGGTTCGAGTGTGGAAGCACTCGCATCCGCCAACCCGGCAGCAACATCGCGGAGTCGCTGGAGGTTCACGGCCAGAACCTTCACTCGTGGGTGATCGGGCGACCGGCTGGCGCCGCCCACGGCGAGCGCCCGCTCCGCCTGTTTCACGGCTTGCGGCGTCTCTCCCAGCGCGTGTTGCACGATGGCGAGGTTGTTACAGATGGCCGCGATGCGCGGATGCCCGTCACCGTAGGCGTTCTCGGTGTCTAGCAGCGCACGGAGAAGTGCCTCCCACGCGGCCGGAAGGTCGCCCGCCGCGTGCAGGGCGATGCCGAGGTTGCACCGGATCGCGGCCACTCGCGGATGATGCCGGCCGTAGATCCTCTCGTTGATGACGAGCCCACGCTCGAACAGTTGCCGGGCGTAGCCCGCTTCCCCGGACCGCAGGGCGGAAATGCCGAAGTGCCCGCAGATGGTGGCAGTCCGGGGATGGTCGGGACCGAGTGTCGTCTCTTCGAGCTGCAGGGCTCGGTCGTGGAGGCGCCGGGCTCCGCCGCGGTCGCCGAGATAGCTGAGCACTGTGCCCAGGCCGGCACACGCATCCGCGATGCGCGGCCGGTTCGCCTCCTCGTCCCGGTCGAGTACGACCAAGGCCCGCTGGTAGGCGTCCCGGGCACCCTCGAGGTCACCGAGATCGTGCAGCACACCCGCATAGTTGGCTCTCGTCGCGACGGTTCGCGGGTTCTCGTCACCGTAGGACAGGTCCAGAATCTCGAGTGCCTGGACCAGTTCGTTCCTGGCCTCCTTGAGTAGTCCGAGATACTGAAGCGCTCCGGCCAGATTGTTCCGGCGCAGGGCGGTACGAGGATCACCGGGGCCGTACGCCGCCAGCGTGATGGACAAGGCCCGTTCGTATTCGACGCGTGCCTTGCGCATGTCACCGAGATCCTGCGACACCCGGCCCAGGTTGCCGACGATCCGGCTGAGCATCGGGTGCTCGGCCGGAAGCACGACCTCGGCGATCCGCAGGGCCCGGGTCAGACGGGCTTGGGCTCCGGTGAGGTCACCGTCCTCCTGCAGCAGACGTCCGAGCGAGTTCAACGCCTCGGCAACGCGGACGTCTTCCGATCCGAAGGTCGCTTCCAACGAGACCAGGCTGGCCGCGTACTCGACCCGCGCCTGCTTGTTCCGTCCGAGGTCGTGCAGCACAGCGCCCAGGTGCGACCGCATGTCGGCCACCGACACGCTGTCGGGGAACTCCTGGCCTCCGGCGAGGGCGAGCGCGCGGTCGAACACCTGCTGGGCCTGCAAGGGCTGACCCTGCCGGTGCAACAGCCGTCCCGCCCGGTCGAGGAGCCACACCGTCGCCGCCGGCTCCACGCCCGAACACTCGGCATGAGCCACGATGGCCAGCACATGAGTGAGCAGTTCGGGCCGCAGGGCACTGCCGTCCGGCCCGTCACGGTCGAGATGCCTGAGCCAGCGGACGAGTCCACCGACCAACGCGTCCCGCTGCCCCTCGGCCAACCTGTGCCACGCGACGTCCTGCATGAGCCGGTGGACCGACAGCTCATCCTCGGTGGCGCTGACCAGCGACAGACCGCGGAGAACCGCCACCGCCTTCGCGTAGGCGAGTGGGTCGGCCAGGCCTGACCTCAGCGGCTCGGGAAGGTGCACGGCGGCTCGGGGCAGCAGACGGCGGGGAATGCGATCCGGCGCAGTGACAGCGCATAACGTCATCAATGCTTCGGCCAGCGGCTGTTCCCGCTTGATCTGCTCGAGCGACAGTTCCCACGTCGAGGCGAGGGAATCCGGATAGGGTCCGGGCATCTGCTCGCGAAGCAGTTCAACCGGCTGAGCGTCGAGCAGTTCCTCGTAGTCCTCCCCGGAGATCTGCGCGTTGTCGATGAAAGCGGCCGCCTGAGCGAGAGCGAGCGGCAAACCGTCCATCCGATCGGCCAGCCGCTCGGCCGACGTGGTCGACACACTGGGTGACCGTTTCGCCATGAAAGCCACGGATTCGTACTGCTCGAGGACTCCCAGCTGGACCGGCGTGGCACCGACCGCCCGCCAGTCAGGGTTACGAGAAGTGATAATGGTGTGGCCACCGGGCCGAATGAGGTCCCGCAGATCCTCGGCGGTCTCCGCGTTGTCGAGGACAAGAAGCCAACGACCCGTCTGGTCGAGGCGCCGGAACAATACTTCGATCAACTCCTCGGGCCGGGCGTCGAGGATGCCCAGCCGGCGAGCGAGCTCCGTGAGCTGCGTGACCATCGTCGCCGGCTGGTCGGCGATGACCCACCAGATGGCCGCGTAGTCGACCATGAACCGGTGCGCGTATTCGAGCGCCAGCTGCGTCTTGCCGATGCCGCCGAGTCCGTGGACTGCCTGAATCAGGATCGGGCTGTCCGACACGTGCAACCGGGACCGGAGTTCGTCGAGCAGGTCCCGGCGGCCGGTGAAGTGCGGATTTCGGGGTTGCAGATTGCAGATCGCGGGACGACTTCCCGGGAACGGCCGGCTGCGGCTCGCCCCCGGAAAGGGAGGTTGGTGGCTCGGCTTGGCCCGGCCCAGCCGTAGACCGTCCAGGAGCCGGGAACGGGCCTGGTCCTGATCCGCTCCGAACAGCTCGATCCGCACGATCGGGGCAAGCAGGCGCGGCAGCACGCATTCTTCGATCTGCACCAGCACGAGCCGTCGACGGCCCTCCTCGTCCTCCATGAAGGCGCCGGTCCATTCGTCGGTGCAGTACCGCGAGGCCAGGTAGGCCGGACTTACCACGGCTATCGTGCGGTCCGCGCTCTCGAGGGCCGCACGCATGCGGTCGACGAAGTTCTCACCGGGCCGGAAGTCCCAGGCCTGAACAATCGCCCGATGGCCGACCTCCTCGAGCTTCCAGCTGACCCATTCGGCCCACGGTCGGTTGGCCGCGGTGTAGCTGACGAAGAAGGTTTCCCGCCCGTCCTCGGACACCTGGCCTCCTGCTCCGGCGTTGGTCAGCGGCGCTCGTAGGACATCTGACGGATGTGCCAGCGCGCCGAGGCGGCGATTTCTCCTCGGACCACCGCGGCCAGGTCCCTTTCGAGGTCATTCAGATAGGCGTTCCCGAACTTCTCGATCAGGCGCGGGTCCGACCGCCAGGAGCGAAGGTTCGCGTGGAACATCTGTCCGACCTCGGTCGGCGCGGGCGCGACCACCACGACGTGTGAACTCATACGGTGAACACCGGCCGGCATGTCCGCCGCGTCGAGCACCGAGCCGATCTCGAGCCGTTGCCCCTCGCCACTCAGAAGCGCATTCACCGCAGCCTGGTATCGGAGCAGCACGGGATGACTCGTCTCCACCTGCTCCACCTCGTCGATGAGAAGCACTCCACCCTCGGTCAGCTGGGTGGTCCACAAGTTCAACGACTCAACGGGCTCGGAGAGATGGGTCAGCAGGAAACGGCAGTAGATGAGGTCGGCGGGCGCCTCGGGGAACGGGACGGTTCTGACGTCATGCCGTTGGAAACGGACGTTCTCGGTTGCGCTCTCGCGCGCCAGTTCCAGGAAGGATACGGAATTGTCGAGACCGATCGTCCGCGACGAATGTGACGTCTCGGCGACGAGGTGAGTGGTGAAGCCCGGCCCGCAACCGAGATCCACAGCCGTCCTGATCGGGTGGGAAGCCGCAGCCCGGATGAATCGCCGACTGCTTTCGGCGAAGACATCGGCGAGAAGGGCGAGCCGGCTCGCCGCAAGATCCGAGTCACCGAACGTGTACCGGTGACGTGTGACCGGATCGTCGCCCTTGATATCGGATGGCTGTGCGGTTCCTGGCATGTGTTCCCCCGGCATCTCGACGACGATTCTCGTCAGAATAGGTCGCGCGGAGATGCCAGGTGTTCGCCTGTCATGTTCCTGATCGCAATGTCATGCTTTCCGACCGCGGATACCCCAGATCATGTTGTCCAAGGAGTTCGGCTCGTCGATGTGGTCGGTGAAGCGGACCTGATGGAGGTTGCGCAGGAAGACGAGGTCGGGCGGGATGCGGTCGGCACCGGGCAACAGCACCGGGATCACCGGCGCTTGGCTCTCCACGCACTGTTCCAAGCCCACTGCAGGCGCTGCCGGCGGAACTCGCCCTTCGAGAGCAACGGCAGCGCGGTGCCCGCCACTACTGGAACAGATGATCGCGCGGTGGGCGCGCCGATCGTGAGGCCCGCAACGCCGCGGACGCCTCGGCGACCGCCGCCGGGGTGAGGGGTACCAGCAGTTCGGAGCGGCGTTCAATCTCTCGCAGGTGCGCCCGGATCCGCTTCGGTTCGGTGTGGCGGCCGTTCCCGGCGTCCCGCCGCGAACGGCGCCAGTCCCTTACGGTCGTGAGCGTCGACCGGGCCGGCGGCGGCGCGATGGGGTCGCGCCGCCGCCGGGTTCCTTTTCCGGAGCGGGTCAGGTCAGGTGGTGGCGCAGGCCAGGTTGTTGACCGATGGTGGCGCCGTGCCCGAGCCGAGCAGCCCGAACGTCACGTACTTGCCGGCGGCGACCGTGCCGTTCCAGTTGACGTTCTTGACCGTTACGAGCGAGCCGCTGCTGGTGGCCGTGCCGCTCCAGGCCTGGGCCAGGGTCTGCGACCCGGGCCAGGTCCAGTTGACCGACCAGTTGTTGATCGCCGTGGCGCCCGCGTGGACCATCACCTCGGCCTGGAACCCGCCGTTCCACGAGCCCGTGATGTTGAACATCGCGGTGCAGTCGCCGGATCCCGCAGGCGGCGGGGTCGTAGGCGGAGGCGTGGAGGGCGGCGGGGTGGTCGGCGGCGGGGTCGTGGGCGGCGGCGTGGTGGGCGGAGGCGTCGTGGTGCCGCCGCCACCGACGCCGGTCACCTCGCCGTTGCCGCCGTCGAAGGTCACGTCGGAGCAGCCGTAGAACGTCTCGTTGCTGTCCGAGCGCTGCCACACCGAGTAGATCAGGTGGCGGCCGCTCTTGCCGGACGGCAGCGTCGCGTTCCAGTAGTAGTGCCCGTCATCGGAGCCGGGACCGCCGTTGGAGGGCGGGTTGGTCACCGAGTCGAACGGGGCCGACTCCAGGTCGCTCCAGGCCAGGGCCCGGGTCGGGCTCCAGCTGTCCTTGGTGATGTACATGCGGAACGTGCCGGGGTGCTTGGCCCAGTTGTTGTACTGGACGCCGATCTGCCGGCCGGCGGTCAGGTGGGTGAGCGGCCAGTCGTTGCGCGGCAGGTTGAAGCCCGTGAAGTTGTACGGGCCACCGGTGCCGCCGGAGCACAGCTGACCGTCGGGGATGAACCCGGATGTCCGGCCCGCCCCGTCCGAGCGCAGCACCGCGAACCAGTTGTAGAGCGAGGTCGTCCCGCTCTGCGCCACGGCGGCCGCGCACGCGGCGTTCTTCGGCTCGATCGCACCGGTCTGCGGGTTGCGGCCGTCCTTGTAGCAGAGCCATGTGCGGCTGCCCGGCACCATCATCGCGCCGTGGGCCTGGGCGGCGACCGGTGAGACCACCGCGCCGACACCGGCGGCAAGCAGCCCTGCGAGCGCATACGCAAGAAGCTTCTTTCGCATTGACGAGACCTCCTATCCGTTGGGGAAGAGCCGGGCGAAGTCGGCGTAACCGGTGGCCACGTCGACCTGGGCCCAGAAGCGGTGGTAGTTGAACGTCGGCGCCGGGCCGCCCTTCAGGTAGGCGTCGACCTTCGGGTAGTCCGGGTCGTTCTTGTAGAAGGACCGGATGTCCAGGAACGACACGCCCGGCTTGATCTCGTCGCCGTTCGGCATCGTGCCGGTCCAGCCCGGCGGGATGTAGATGCCCTGACCGGTCGACGCGTCGTAGGTGTCGTCCATCCGGTTGTAGTCGGCGCGGGTCTCGGTGACCGACACGCCCTTCGAGTCCTTCTTGGTCCAGATCGCGTCGAGCAGGTTCTTGGCCGCCGTCTTGGCCGAGGCGCTGCCCGACTTGGCCGCGTAGTAGGTCAGCAGCTTGGCGAACGAGCCCGCCACGCCGAGGTCCTGGCCGTGGCTCGTCACCTCGACGTGCAGGTTGCTGTTGGGCTGCGGGTTCGCCGCGTTCCAGGTGGCCGGCGCGCCGGTCCACTCCATGTCGGACGGGATCGAGAAGTCGGTGGCGCTGATGGTGCTGTTCTCCAGCGCCCACGGCACCCACTTGTCGAGCACCGACTTCGCCTTGGCGTCGTTGGTCAGGTAGTAGTACTCGGCCAGGCGCTCCAGCGACCAGGTCTGCATGCCGAACCAGCGGTTCGACGGCGGGTCCTCGTAGACCGGGGCTTCCACGTACGCGAGTCCGTAGAACGTCGGCGTGCCGGCCGGCCGGGCCTGGTAGCTGCCGTTCCAGCTGTTCGTCGCGCCGCCGGCGATCGCGCCCTCGGACGACTGCAGCCACTGGTAGAACTCGAGCTGCCGGTTCAGGCTGGCCTGCCAGTCCGCCTTGGCCGTCGGCGACTTCGGGGCGAAGGCGCTGACGTTGGACAGGACGTAGGCGGCCATCGGGTTCTGGTAGCCGAAGTGGCTCGTGCTCGAGCCGATCCGCCACGCCCAGCCGGCGTTGGTGTCGGTCGCGCCGCCCCAGGCGTAGTACCAGGACATCAGGTTGCTGGAGGAGTTCTTGCCGTTGCCCGCCGCGCACGAGGTCGAGGCGCAGCCCGGCTGCTTGAAGTACTTGTCGTAGAAGGAGTAGCGCAGATAGTCGCCCATCTTGGCCGCGTTGGCCACGGCCGCGGTCAGCTGCGACTGCTTGCCCTGCTCGGTGGCCCAGGTCAACGCCCAGTACGCCGCCTGCACCGCGCGCGAGTCCGCGTCCGGGGCGTTGGTGTACTTCCACTGCTTGGCGTAGCTGGAGTCCTTGGTGAACAGGTCTAGGTAGCCGTTGGGACCGCCGTGCTCGAACGTGTCGCAGGAGGGCTGCGGCACGGTCTCGAACGTCGACTCCTGCGGGCCGCGCTGGAAGGTGTTGATGAAGACGTTGCGCGTCGTGCCGTCACCGCACCGGCCGAAGCCGTACGTGTTGTCGACGTCCATCAGCCAGTGCATGCCGTAGATGTCGGAGGTGCCGTACGCGCTCTTCAGCTCCGACGCCAGCGGGTCGTTGCCCACCGAGACGCTCGGGTCGAGCTGCGACGGGTACTGCGACGGCAGCGGGTACTCGGCCGCGTAGGTCGCCGGCTTGGACGCGTCGTACTTGTCGTTGGTCGGCTGGTCGGCGTGCGACGGGATGATGTACTTCTCCATCGTCGCCCAGGCGCTGTTGAACGGCGCCCAGTCACCCGACGTGTGCCCGTACTCCGCCTCGAGCCACAGCCAGTAGCTGAACGCCTCGGAGGTGGTCTCGTGGCCGTGGTCGGGCGCCTCGTCGATCAGCGTCTCGATCGAGTGGTAGGGCACGCCGTCGGGGCTGAAGTAGCCGTTGGCCGGGTTCTTGATGTCGTTGTACATCTGGGTGAACCGGGCGTCGGCCGCCCCTTCCCGGACGACCGTCGCGTTGACCGTCGCGGCGGTGTGCCCGCTCGCAGTGGCCGAGAACGCGGCCGTCGCGCCGATCGCCGCCGCGCTGGTGGCCGTGACCGTGACGGTCTGGCCGGTGTTCCAGTTCGACGGGGTGAAGGTGAGCGACGCCGGCGAGGCCGAGACGGTGGTGGCGCCGGTGCTGCGGGCGACCGCCACGGTCACGTTGGCCGTCGGCGCCTTGGAGAGCGCCAACTTGAAGGTCGCCGTGCCGCCGGGCGAGACGCTCACCGAGGTGGCATCGGTGACGACCGCCGGGGTGGTGGCCGCGTCGACGAACACCGGCACTGCGGCGGTGTTGCTCTTGCCGCCGGTGGCGTCGTACGCGATGGCCTGCAGCTGATAGGCCGCGGCCTGGGCCGGGACCCCGGTCCAGGTGTACGTGTACGGCGCGGCCGTGTCCGTGTTGAGCAGCAGCCCGTCGTGGTAGAACTCGACCTTGCTGATCGAGCCGCCGGACGGCACGGTCGGCACCGCCGTGATCGGGATCGAGGCCGGCGCGGTGTAGCGGGTGTTCGCCGCCGGGCTGCTGATCTCGACCGTCGGCGCGTTGGCCGAGCCGTTGCAGCGGGTGCCGTTGAGCGTGAACGCCGTCGGCACCGGGTTGGCCGACCCGAACGTGCCGTTGAAGCCGGTGCTGACCGTGCCGTTGGTGCCCAGGCTGCCGTTCCACGCCGCGTTGTTCACGGTGACGCGCTGGCCGCTCTGGCTGTAGACGCCGCTCCAGCCCTGGGTGACCCGCTGGGCGGCGTCCGGGAAGTCGTACTCGAGCTTCCAGGTGGACACCGGGTCGCCGGTGTTGGTGATGGCGATGTCGCCGGTGAAGCCGCCGGACCACTGGCTCTGCACCTTGTAGACGACGGTGCAGCTCGGTGCGGCCAGGGCGGGGACGCCGGCCACGAGGGCCGCGCCGGCGCCGAGGACGGCGGCGCCGGTGACGGCCAGCCCGCGGCGCAGGCGGCGTCTGATGGGGGGTCTTACTTGCACGGGGAGTTCCTTTCTGTGGGGAGGCGCGCTACGCCGGAGCGCAGGTGACCGGGGAGGGGACGGGGTTGGCGCTGCCGCTGAGGCCTCCGAGGAAGCCGAAGGTGGTGCTCGCGCCCGCGGCCAGGGCGCCGTTCCAGGAGGCGTTGCGCACGCTGACCGCGGTGCCGGTCTGCGTGTGGGCGCCGCCCCACAGCTGGGAGATGGTCTGGCCGCCGCCGTAGGTCCAGCCCACGGTCCAAGCAGCGGTCGGGGACGATCCCGTGTTCTTGACGGTCACCTCGGCTTGGAAGCCCCCGCTCCACAGGTCGGTCACTTTGTACGTGGCCTCGCAACCACCCGGGGGAGGCGGCGTCGAGGTCGGCGGCGACGTGGGCGGCGTGGTGGGGGTTGGCGGCGACGTGGGCGGCGTGGTGGGGGTCGACACCGGGTCGGCGTAGAGGATTCCGCGCCCGTTGGTCCCGAGGTAGACCCGGCCGTAGACGCGGGGATCGCCGGCCAGGGCGTCGCCGGCGTTGCCGTACTGGTGCTCGTCGTCGTTGATCCGCACCCAGCTCGTGCCGCTGTCGCCGGAGCGGAAGACGCCCGTCACCCCGTCGACCGTGCCGACCAGGAAGACCGTCGGGCGGGTGGAGCCCGGCGCCGCCTTGCCGAACGCGACGTTGACACCCGCGGTCACCGAAGCGAGCCTGGTGAACGACGCTCCGGAGTCGGTCGAGCGCAACAGCCCACTCTCCCCCGCGAACCAGACCTCACCCTGCGCGCCCGGCACCGCCTTGAGGTGCAGCCGGCCGGCCGTCGGCAGGATGGCCGCCGAGGCCGTGAACGAAGCCCCGCCGTCCTTGCTCGTGTAGAACTTCCCCGCCGCGTATGCATAGAAGGTTCGGGGGTCGACCCGGTCGCTCTCGACGATCGCGCCGGCCGGGATGCCGCTCGACGCCGTCCACGAGCTGCCCCGCGTGGTCGAGTGGTGGACGCCCACCCCCTGCGGCGACCACACCATCGCGGTGGCGTCGGCGCCGACGGCGATCGTCCCGCCGCCGGTCACCCCGGACGGCTCCTGGCCCTGGTACCAGTTCTTGCCGCCGTCGGACGAGATGCCGATGTGCGGAGCCGCGTCCGCGTTGCCGACCCGGGCGAAGACCGCCGGGCTGAGCTCGGCGAAGTCCAGTGACGTGTTGCTGCCCAGCGCCGGCGTATCGTGGAAGCTCGGCGGCACCGAGTCGAGCGACGCGTGATGGAAGCCGCCGATGTCGCCCAGCGCGCTGACCAGCGGCGCCCCCGAGGGCGGACTGGCCAGGTCGAGGACGGCCGTCTCCTCGAGGCCCCGGGCCATCGGCTTGATGGTGAACGTGGTGTTCCTGTCCCAGTTGGTCAGCTGGGTGGTGCCGTAGATCGTCGCTCCGGTGCCGTAGAGCATCCGGTCGGAGTCGAACGGGTCGATCTCGAGCGACTCGTTCATCCAGCCGAGCTTGGGCGTCGACTCCGGCGGCTGCGGGTTGGTGTTGAAGTCGAGCCACGGGTTGGCCGAGATGTCCATGGAATAGCGCTTCGAGACCGACGGGTAGCCGTCGAAGTCCCAGATCCGGGTCCAGGTGGCGCCGTTGTCGGTGCTGCGGAAGAAGATCGCGTCGGGCCACCAGGAGATCTGAGTGGCGACCATGAGCGTGCCCGGCTTCTGCCGGTCGACGGTCAGACCCGAATATCCGTAGTACGGCGATGCCGAGGCCGGCGTGGGCGAGATGTCCGTCCAGGCGCCGGTGGTCGTGTCGAACCGCTGCACCTGACCCGCGCCGCCGTCGTACGGTCCGCCGGTGTCGCTGGTGGCGATGAACAGATAGTCGCCGGCGACCACGCCCTTGTGGGCGAGGTAGCCGGTGGGCTGGCCGGGGATGCGCTCCCAGGTCGCGCCGCCGTCGAGCGAGCGGTAGACGGGGTTCTGCTTGTCCGCCACGCCGACGTAGATCTGGTTCGCGGCCCCGAAGGTCACCCAGGTCAGGCCCTGGTTCTGGCTCAGATAGCCGGTCGTGTCGGCCGGGTCCTGCACGTAGTTGCCGGCGTTCGGGAAGTTCGTCACCTTCGCCCAGGTCGCGCCGTGGTCGGTGCTGCGCCACAGCCCGTTTCCGCCCTCCGCGGCAAAATAGACCTTCCGGTTGTCGCGCGGATCGACCGCGAGCCGCTCCCCCATGCCGCGGCCCGGCATGTTGCCGCCGTTCTTGAACGGCAGGACGGCGGTCTGCCAGGTGTTTCCCTTGTCGGACGAGCGCAGGATCGCCCCGTTGCCCGGGTCCCAGCTGTTCGTGTACATGCCGACCGCCGCGTACACCCGGTTCGTGTCGACCGGGTCGGGCGCGATGCTGAGCACGCCGTTGTAGCCCCAGTCCTCCTGTCCCACCCAGTCGAGCAACGGCGTCCAGCTCTGGCCGCTCTGGTTCCAGCGATAGGCGCCGCCGATGTCGGTGCGGGCGTAGATCAGATCGCGCTCGCCGGGGTTGAAGACGACGCCCGGCACGAAACCCCCGCCGTCGATGCGGACGTTCTTCCAGACGTACGGGTCGGCCGCCGCCGCGGAGGCGCCGAGCGGCCGCGCCAGGGCGACGGCGGCCGAGCCGAGCAGCACGGCGGTGACGACCGCGGCAATGGTGGATCGACGCATCCAAGAGCCTTCCATCGACGAGCTTCCACATGGGAGCGCTCCCAGCAGCGTCCTGGCCGCGACATCTTCCTGTCAAGCCCTGGAAACCAGGAGTTGACAATCGTGCATATCTTGGCGAGCCTGCTGTCCGTCGGCGGGCATGATCACGCTCGGGGCGGGTAGTCGGGCCGAGGGGCGCGGCAAACCACGGCGGGCATTCGGGTTTCTCAATAGCTAAATGAATCGGAACAACACGCGGCAACTCTAAGGAATGAACCGATAACGGTACGTCAGGGATTTGCGCGACGTTTTTCTACGCTGTGTATCATCTGGCCGTGATTACGGGAGCGGACCCGCGTCCCCCAGCGGAGCCCGCAGCGGAGGAGCATTTGATGAAGGTTTGTGTTGTCGGCACGGGCTACGTCGGTCTCACCACCGGGGTGAGCCTGGCCTTCCTGGGACACGAGGTGACCTGCGTCGACCTCGACCAGGAGAAGGTCGACATGCTGCGGGGCGGGCGCTGCCCGATCTACGAGCCCGGCATGGAGGAGCTGCTGGTCGAGGCCGCGCAGAACCTGACCTTCACCACCAGCTACGCCGAGGGCGTCCCCGGCGCCGACGTCGTCTTCGTCGCCGTGCAGACCCCGTCCGCCCCCGACGGCAGCCCCGACCTGCGCTACCTGCGCTCGGCCGCCGAGAGCGTGGCCCAGAGCCTCGACCACGAGTTCACCGTCGTGGTCAACAAGTCGACCGTTCCGATCGGCAGCGGCAACTGGGTCGACGCGATTCTGCGCGATTCGTTCGCCACCCGCGCCGACCGCCCCGAGAACTGCGAATTCTCGGTCGCGTCGAATCCGGAGTTCCTGCGTGAGGGCAACGCGATCCACGACACGCTGTTCCCCGACCGCATCGTCATCGGCTCGGACAACCCGCGCGCGCTCGAGGTGCTCAACCAGCTCTACCGCCCGCTGATCAACCAGACCTTCACCCCGCCCTCGTTCCAGCCCCGGCCGGACGACACCACGGCCGTCCCGCTGGTGTCGACCGACCTCGCGTCGGCCGAGCTGATCAAGTACGCGGCCAACGCGTTCTTGGCCCTCAAGATCAGCTACGTGAACGAGATCGGGCAGCTGGCCGGCAAGGTCGGCGCCGACATCACCGAGGTCGCCCGCGGCATCGGCCTCGACCAGCGCATCGGCTCGCGCTTCCTCGAGCCCGGCGTCGGCTGGGGCGGCTCCTGCTTCGGCAAGGACACCAAGGCCCTGATCGCGACCGCGTCCGAGTACAAGTACGACATGCCGATCGTGCAGGCGGCGCGCGACGTCAACCAGCGTCAGCGCGAGATCGCGGTCGAGCGGCTGCAGAGCGAGCTGCGCATCCTCAAGGGCCGCAAGATCGGCCTGCTGGGCGTCGCGTTCAAGCCCAACACCGACGACCTGCGCGACTCGCCCGCCCTCGACATCGCGAGCCTGCTGGTCGCCCGGGGCGCCCGGGTCAAGCTGCACGACCCGATCGCCGGCGACCGCTTCCGCCGCGAATACCCGGACATGGCCCCGCACCTGAGCGACACGCTCGACGGCGTCTTCGACGACTGCGACGCGATCGTCCTGGTGACCAAATGGGCGCAATATCTCGAACTCGACTGGGGCAAGTTCGTCGGTCTCATGCGGACGCCGATCGTCCTCGACGGCCGCAACGTGCTCGACCAGGAGCGCATGGAACGGCTGGGCTACAAGTACATCGCGATGGCGGGCTGACGCGCCGCCGCATCCACCGATCAGACCACCCCGCCTCGGATATTCGTCGATATCCGGGGCGGGGTGTTCTGTCTGAGGCTAGGGTCCAGATGAGGCGCTTTTCGCGGCCTGAGCAGGGGCTCCACCTTAACCGGTTAAGGTCATCGGAGCAGCGACGCCGTATCGTTACCGAGTCGATCAAGCGGAAATCATTGCGCAACGTGCCGGTTACCTCTTGACTGTGATCCAAGTAGCGCTTCGGACGGCGACGTCTCCGGACGTCGGAAGCGCGATTTGACATAGGGAGCGGTATGTTCGGTCAACCTACGAGCCCGCGCATTCGGGCCGCGCTCGCCGGCACGCTGAGCGCGGGGCTGGTCTTCGGCCTCGCAGCTTGCGGCGGCGGCAGCGACGACGACAGCGCGAGCACGGACGCTTCGGCGTCGGCAATCGACTGTGCGCCATACACCAAATTCGGCGACCTCAAGGGCAAGACGGTCACGATCTACACGGGCATTGTGACTCCGGAGGACACTCCGCACATCGAGTCGTACAAGCCCTTCGAGAATTGCACCGGCGCCACGATCAAGTACGAGGGCGACAAGTCGTTCGAGACGCAGATTCTGGTGCGGGCCCGCGCCGGCAACCCGCCGGACCTCGCGATCGTGCCCCAGCCGGGTCTGGTCAAGCAGCTGGTGAGCACCGGCAAGGCCGTGGCCGCGCCGGCGGACACCGCCGCCAACGTGGACAAGAACTGGGACAAGGCCTGGAAGTCCTACACCACGATCGACGGCAAGTTCTACGGCGCCCCGCTGGGCGCCAGCGTGAAGTCGCTGGTGTGGTACTCGCCCTCCGAGTTCAAGGACTCGGGCTACACCGTTCCGACCACGCTGGACGAGCTGAAGGCTCTGTCCGACAAGATGGTGGCGGACAAGAAGAAGCCGTGGTGCGCCGGCATCGCCAGTGGTGACGCGACCGGTTGGCCGGTCACCGACTGGGTGGAAGACTTCATGCTCCGGACCAGCGACCCGGAGACGTACGACAAGTGGGTCAGCCACGAGATCCCGTTCAACGGCCCCGAGGCGACGGCCGCGCTCGACGCCGTCGGCGGTTACCTGAAGAACGACCAGTACGTCAACGGCGGTCTGGGCGACGTCAAGAGCATCGCCACCACCACCTTCCAGGACGCGGGTCTGCCGATCCTGGACGGCACCTGCTCGCTGCACCGCCAGGCCAGCTTCTACGCGGCCAACTTCCCCAAGGGCACCAAGGTGGCCGAGGACGGCGACGTCTTCGCGTTCTACCTGCCCGGCAAGGACGCCACCACCAAGCCGGTTCTCGGCGCCGGTGAGTTCGTGGTGGCCTTCGCCGACCGTCCCGAGGTTCAGGCCTTCCAGACCTACCTCTCCTCGGACGTGTGGGCCAACACCAAGGCGAAGCTCTCGTCCGGCTGGGTCAGCGCCAACAAGGGCCTCGACCCCAACAACCTGACGAACCCGATCGACAAGCTCGCCGGCACCATTCTGCTCGACCCGAACGCCACGTTCCGCTTCGACGGCTCCGACCAGATGCCGGCCGCCGTGGGCTCGGACGCGTTCTGGAAGCAGTCGACGCAGTGGATCACCGGACAGGACACGGCGACCACGCTGAACAACATCGAAAAGGCGTGGCCGAAGTAGTTCCCCAGCATTGCCGGGGCCGGTCGGAGCATTTCCGACCGGCCCCGAACCTCTCTCTCCTTTCCAGCGCACAAAGGAGGTCCGGGTCGCGTGTTCAACACCGCCTCCACCACCCCCGAGAAAATCCTTCAGATGCTCGCGGCGCTTCTGCTGTTCGCGGCTGTCATGGGTGTCATCCTCTTCATCGCCGGCCGGTTCGGCGGCAGGAAGGGCGACCGGGTGGTCGCCTACCTCTACCTGCTGCCCGTCATCCTGCTGCTGGCGGTCGGCCTCATCTATCCCGGCCTCCGCACCATCTACCAGTCGTTCTTCGATGCCGCGGGCGACGCGTTCATCGGATTCGACAACTACGGCACGATCTTCACCGACCCCGACCAGCTCACCGTGCTGCGGAACACGGTGTTCTGGGTGGTGCTCACCCCGTTCGTGGCCACCGCGATCGGCCTGGTCTACGCGATCCTGGTCGACAAGTCGCGGTTCGAGTCGTTCGCCAAGACCCTGATCTTCCTGCCCATGTCAATCTCGTTCGTGGCCGCGAGCGTGATCTGGAAGTTCATGTACGAGTTCCGCCCCGACCAGGGCAACGTGAAGCAGATCGGCCTGATCAACCAGCTCATCGTCTGGCTCGGCGGCGAGCCCGTGCAGCTGCTCATCGAGTCGCCGCTCAACTCGCTCCTGCTCATCGTCGTGATGATCTGGATCCAGGCCGGCTTCGCCATGACGATTCTGTCCGCGGCCATCAAGGCCATCCCGGACGACATCATCGAGGCGGCCCGGCTCGACGGCGTGAACGCGTGGAGCATGTTCCGCAAGATCACGCTGCCGAGCGTGCAGCCCACCGTCGTCGTGGTGCTGACCACGATCGGCATCGGCACGCTGAAGGTCTTCGACATCGTGCGGACGATGACCGGCGGCAACTTCAACACCAGCGTCGTGGCGAACGAGTTCTACCGCCAGACGTTCAACGCCGACAACCAGGGCCTGGGCGCCGCGCTCGCGACGCTGCTGTTCCTGCTGGTCATCCCGATCGTCTGGTACAACATCCGCTCGCTGCGTCAGTCGGAGGCACGATGACCACCGCCACTCCGGTGACGACGACCCCGCCGCCCACCGCCGGCAAGCAGTCCGCCGCCCAGATCGCCAAGAAGCGCCTGAGCTCGCCGTGGGCGTCGCTCGCGGCGATCATCCTGGCCATTCTGTGGACCCTGCCCACCTTCGGCCTGCTGGTCTCCTCGTTCCGTCCGGAGCGGGCGATCAAGACGACCGGCTGGTGGACGTTCTTCAGCAATCCGACGCTCACGCTGGACAACTACCGCGGGGTCTTCGGCGAGGACGGCGGCGTCAACCTGGCCGCCTTCTTCGTGAACTCGCTGATCATCTGCATCCCGTCGGTGCTCATCCCGATGTCGCTGGCGGCCCTGGCGGCGTACTCGTTCGCCTGGATCAACTTCCCGGGCCGCAACGTGCTGTTCCTGGTCGTCTTCGCGCTGCAGATCGTCCCCCTGCAGGTCACGCTGATCCCGCTGCTCGAGATCTTCGTGAACGTGAATCTGAGCGGCACGTTCTGGACGCTGTGGCTGTCGCACTCCACCTTCGCGCTCCCGCTGGCCATCTATCTGCTGCACAACTTCATGCGGGAGGTCCCGGCCAGCTTGATCGAAGCCGCCCGGGTCGACGGCGCCGGCCACGTCGCGATCTTCTTCAAGGTCATGCTGCCGCTGCTCACCCCCGCGCTGGCCGCGTTCGGCATCTTCCAGTTCCTCTGGGTCTGGAACGATCTGCTGGTCGCGCTGGTGTTCGCCGGCGGTGGTGACGAGGTCGCCCCGATCACCCTGCAGCTGGCCAACCTGAGCGGCACGAGGGGTACGGCCTGGCAACTGCTCTCGGCCGGCGCCTTCGTCTCCATCATCGTGCCGGTGACGGTGTTCCTGCTGCTGCAGCGCTACTTCGTGCGCGGCCTGATGTCCGGCAGCGTCAAGGGCTAGCCACCCGCTCTCACCAGGGGGCCGCGTCCACGTCCGGACGCGGCCCTCGCCCTTTCCCGCCGGCCCACTTCCAGGCGCTGTCAGCGGCCCTGCCGGACCGCCGCCACAACCAGCATCACCAGGGCGGGCAGATAGACCAGGCCGACCGAGGCGATGCTGAAGAGCACGAACCCGGCCAGCAGAGCGATACTGCCCCACACCAGGACGCGCTGTGCCCGGGCCGCGACCGGCAGAACGCTCAGCAGGACCGGAACCGCGAGCAGCCCGACGACCCAGGCGCCCTCCTGCCGGAGCAGGCCGGCCGGCGGCACCAGCAACGCGATACTGACCGCCACCGAGTAGAGCGCCGCCGAGAAGAACCAGAACCCCGCCGAGGCCCGCGTGGGGCGCCTGCTCTCCACATCCATGCCCGACATTGACTCACGGGCCAACTGGCAGAATCCTGTGGCCAGGCATGATCACAACATAACTCTCGAGGACACGCGGCGCTGCCTGACGGTCAGCCCGTGAAACTGACGGACGAGTCGCATGTCGAAGCAGGATCAGAGTTTGCGGGCGACCGCGCCGTAGACGGAGACGTGCTCGGCCGGGGGCGGGGTGACGTCCGGGTCGGGACGCCACTGGCTGACCACGGTGAGGCCGGGCTCGATCAGTTCGAGGCCGTTGCCGTCGAGCAGGCGGGCGACCTGCGCGCCCGAGCGGCCCTCGAAGCTGCTCGCGCCCCGCACCTTGCCGCTGGTGAGCGCGGCCGCGATTTCGGGCGGCAGGAAGTCGGCCGTGGCGTGGGTCAGGGCCAGGAAGCTGCCCGGCGGCAGCGCCCCCATGAGGGTGGCGATCGCCTTGTCCGCCTGGTCGTCGTCGTGCACGAAGTGCAGCACCGCGATCAGCATCACCGCGACCGGCCGGCTCAGGTCGAGGGTGGCGACCAGGTCGGCGTGGGCCAGGATGCTTTCCGGGTCTCGCAGGTCGGCTGAGATGTACGCCGTGCGGCCCTCGGGGGCGCTGGTGAGCAGCGCCCGGGCGTGGGTGAGCACGAGCGGGTCGTTGTCGACGTAGACGACCCGGCTGGACGGCTCGATGCGCTGGGCGACCTGATGGGTGTTGTCGGCCGTCGGCAGGCCGGTGCCCACATCGAGGAACTGCCGGATGCCGTGCTCCTGGGTGAGCACGCGGACGACGCGCTGCAGGAAGCGGCGATTCTCGACCGCGGCCGTGCGGATGTGCGGGAAGACCGCCTCGATCGCGTCGGCCGACTCGCGGTCGGCGGCGAAGTTGTCCTTGCCGCCCAGCCAGTAGTTGTACCGGCGCGCCGGATGAGCGGTCGAAGTGTCGACTGTGGAACCGTTGCTGTCACCCGTCGCGTTCGGCACGCGCCGACACTACCGGTAAGGCGCACGCCATGGTGGGGCAGCGGCGATGCTACGGTCCCGCTTGCCGGCCCTGATCCGCTACGACGACGGGGTGGCGGCCCACGTTCGTCTGGTGCGAGCCGGACGCCACGCGCATCAGCCGGGCCCCGCTCATCCGCGAGATGGTGTACGTGGCTCTCAAGCACGCCCTGGCGCCGAGCGTCGCCCGCCTCACTCGCGCAGGTTGGTGGGGTCGATCGTCGTCTCCTCGTGGCGGACGTTGCGGTTGTAGAGCCAGGTGACGAGCCACAGGACGACGCCGATGACGAGCAGGATGCCGGCGATGCGGTAGTCGCCGGCATCCCGGCCGGAGAGCGGGCTGGCCAGGTACGCGCAGGCGACGGCGCCGATCACCGGGATGACCGTCGGCGCCTTGAAGTGGTCGTGGTCGACGGGGTCGCGGCGCAGCACCAGGACGGCGATGTTGACCACGGTGAACACGCAGAGCAGCAGCAGCGACGTGGTGCCGCCCAGCGCCGACAGGTCGGCGAACCAGATCAGCCCGAACGCGATCAGCGTGGTGAAGACGATGCCGACCCACGGCGTACGGCGGCCGGGGTGGACCCTGCCCAGGACGCGCGGCAGCACGCGCTCGTTGGCCATGCCGTACAGCAGCCGGCTCGCCATCAGCATGTTGATCAGGGCGGAGTTGGCCACGGCGAACATCGTGATGAACGCGAAGATCCACAGCGGGAAGGCCGACGCGCCCGCCTCGACGACCTTGAGCAGGGGCGCGTCGCCCTCGCCGAGCTCCTCCGGCGACACCAGGGCCACCGACGAGATCGAGACGAGCACGTAGATGACACCCGTGATGCAGAGCCCGGTCAGCATGACCTTCGGGAAGATCCGTACGGGATCCTTCGTCTCCTCGGCCATGTTGACCGAGTCCTCGAAGCCGACCATGGCGAAGAACGCCAGCGCCGTGGCCGCGGTGACCGAGAAGAACGCCGACTCGCCCTCGGCCGCGGTGAAGTCGGTGAGCCGCGACAGGTCGCCGTTGCCCCCGCCCAGCGCCCAGGCGCCGATGCAGATGACGATCAGCAGACCGGTCAGCTCGACGCAGGTGAGCAGCACGTTGAGCTTCACGCTCTCGCCGACGCCACGGAAGTTGACCAGGGCGATCAGCAGCATGAAGCCGAGCGCGACGGCGGTCAGCGCGACGCCGTCGCCCAGCGACAGGTCGAACGCCTCGTCGAAGTTCGACGCGAACGCCTTGGACGCGCTGGAGGCCGAGGTCAGGCCGGAGCACATCACGGCGAAGGTGACGATGAACGTCAGGAAGTGGATGCCGAACGCCTTGTGCGTGTACAGCGCGGCACCGGCCGCCCGTGGGTACTTGGTGACCAGTTCCAGGTAGCTGAACGCGGTCAGCAGCGCGACGACGAACGCGCAGAGGAACGGCAGCCACACCGCACCGCCGACCTCCGCCGCGACCCGGCCGGTGAGCGCGTAGACCCCCGTGCCGAGAATGTCGCCGACCACGAAGAGCAGCAGCAGCCCCGGGCCCATGACGCGCTTGAGCGCGGGTTGCTCGTGCGTTGTGACGTCCGCCATAACGGCAAGGCTCGTACACAACGCGGCTTCTGTCGAGTCGGAACTATCGACGAGTCGCGATCAGCCGGTAACGTCAGGTGATGCGCATCGTCGTCGCCGCCAAGCCCGAAGCCGACCAGCCGTGGCTCGCCGACGCCGTGATCGGCCTGGCCAAACAGACCGGAGCCACGGTCGCGGTCGTCGCCGCCGACGAGGTCGAGCTCGAACGGCTGGCCGCCGTGCCCCGCAAGGTCTTCGCCGACAACGCGTACGCGTCGGCCGCCTCCCTCGCCCGCCGCCTGGCCGAGGCCGGGGTCGAGGCCAGCGTGACGGTGCTGTCCGGCCGCCCGGTCCCGGCGGTGCTCGACTTCTCGAAGCAGCACAACGCCGACCTCATCGTGGTCGGCTCGAGCACCCGCCCGAAGGTGGCCGAGCGGCTGCTGGGCAGCGTGCCGCTCGACCTGATCAAACAGTCATCGAAGCCGGTGCTGGTGATCACCCATCCGGGGCATCCCGCCTAGGATTCCTCGACGCCGGTGGCCACGCAGCTCGTGCCGTCCGGCCCCGCACCGATCTTGGTCGGCTCGTCGCCCGTGTCATTGCCCTCGAACAGGTCGCACAGCCCGATCTCGCCGCCGACCAGCCGCACGCCGTCGATGGTGAGCCGGTCGCCCAGGTTCACGTTGATGCCGGCCAGCGTGTCACCGGGCGTGTTCGCGGTGATGTTCTCCATCCGCACGGTCCGGGCCGCTTGCGTCGAACAGTTGCCGCACGACCGATACAACTTCCCGAAGTCGGACACCTCGAAGTCACGGATCGTCACCGACCCACCGGCTCCCCGATTGTCCTGGAACACCTTGTCGTCGGCCGCCGCGGCGCTGCCACCCGAGATGACGACGGTCGCGTTCGTGCCGCGGAAGGTGGCCGCGTCCTCGCCGACGTCCTCCCAGTGCACGTTGCTGAGCGTGCAACTGCCCGCGCAGTGAACGCCGTCGGCGGCCGGGCTGCCGAGAATGACGTTCTGCAGGGTGGCGCCCGCAGCGAGCGCGAAGAGCGGATCCTGCCCCTCGTCCTGCCCGCCGCCACCGAGGGCGCCGCCGCCGAGGAAACGCTGGTTCTCCCCGTCGAACACACCCGAGACCTCGATCGTCTCGGTCACGACCTGTTCGCCGGTCGCGGGCGGAACGGCAGCCGACGAGATGTTCGCGAAGATCACGGCCGCGCTCACCCCGACCACGGCCACCGCCGCGGCGGTCATTCTTGTGCGCATA
This sequence comes from Paractinoplanes hotanensis, assembly GCF_023717965.1. Classification (NCBI taxonomy): domain Bacteria; kingdom Bacillati; phylum Actinomycetota; class Actinomycetes; order Micromonosporales; family Micromonosporaceae; genus Paractinoplanes; species Paractinoplanes hotanensis. Next base: position 48,554 of record NZ_JAMQOL010000001.1, read on the forward strand.
CCAGTCATGACTGGCCTTTCACTATCAAGCCCCCACAGCCGACAGTTATCGCGGATGGGTACGCATCAATGGGGCCCGAGGGTTCAAGAAGCGACAGGCCGGGGCAGATCGATGCATCCGATCGGGCCGGCATGGAAACCGGAAGGTCAAGGTCAGGCTGTCGGTTCATCGCTTCCCGCCGGCGTTCACAGCGCGAGAATCAAGATCAGGGTGTCGTAGCGGGGTGGGTGGTCCGGACCGCAACTCCCGTCGAGGGCCGCGGCGCGGCGAGCAGGGCGCTGGCGCGCCCAGAACGCTCACCCCACCACGGCGACCTGCGTGAGTGGTCAGCCTCCGGGTCGTGGCCGCAGGCGGCGACGTCCGGGGCCAGTCGTATGAGGTCCGTCCAGCCGGGCGCGGTCCACAGGTGCGTCCAGTCCACGATGCGGAGGCGGCCATCCGGTTGGCCGATGACAATCGTCGCGGCGCAGGTCGCCGTGGTGCAACGAGTCACCGGGCCGCAACACCGGCAACCAAAGGCTTTCGAAGGAACTCGCCCAGGACCGCGGCGACCGTCTCCGAGTCAGCCTCGACGGTGGCGACGTCACCGGCGAGCCAGCGAGTGACGGCCCACGACCACGGGTAGCCGAGCGCCGGCTCTCCCACCGCGACCGGAACCGGCACGGCCAGTGGCAGGTGCGGCGCCAGCCGGGGCAGCCATTCCGCCTCCAGCCGGGCCTGGCCGCTCGCCCCGTCGTGCCGGGGCACGCGCACCGCCAGGTCATCACCGAGCCGGTAGATCACATGATCGGAGCCGGCCGGTTCGACGAGCCGCAACGGCAGCCCCGCCCACTGCGGAAACCGCCCGTCGACCAGTCCCCGCACGAGCGTGCTACCGATCTCCACCCACCCATCACAACCCACGCGCTGATCACCTGTCGAAGTGTTTATCCACCTCGTACGGCTGAAGTTGCCCCCGCCGCCCTCGACGCCGCGGCCCGGGGCCTGGAACCTGGTCGAACCACACCCCGAGGAGGCATGGTGAAGCGCAGGCTGGCCGCGACAGCCGCCGTACTGGCCGTCGTCCTGACCGGCGGTTGCGGCTTCCTCGGCCAGGTGGCCACCAGCACCCCCGCCCCCGCCACATCAACCGCGGCCCGCAGCGGTCTCGGCCCGGTCAGGAGCGAGGGCGACATCCCCGACCCCTGTACGCTCCTCGACCGCACCGAAGTCACCGACCTGACCGGCCGCGACGTGACCCAGATCGACGAGGACGACGCCGCCCCCGGCGACCCGGCCCGCTTCTGCCAGTGGCAACAGACCGACGGCCAGCTGGCGGTCTTTCCCTCCCGCACCACCCAGGCCGGCTTCGACACAGCGGTAGCCGAGGCCGAACCGCTCGGCGACGCCTACTGGCTCAACAGCCACCTCCATCGGATGGCCGGGACGGTCCAGATCGACGTCTACACCCACGGAGCCGAAGAGCCGGAGAACAAGGCGACCGCCACGAAGGTGGCCGAAACCCTGCTCCCCCGCGTGTAGCCCTGCCCACGACCGCAGCAAGCGCCCCGCCACGGACTCCGGGTGGTAAACCCTCTGGTCCGCCGAACCGGCGATGCCCCCTCCCGCTGAAGGACGCCCCGCGCGGGGTCACCAGCACCTGACGAAGGTCGACGACGACGGTGAAGTCCCCTGGGCCGACCACACCGGAGCGATTTGGCGGCGTTCCCCTTCGATCACAGCAGGGTAGATCCCGGTCTCCAGGCCGGAGAGATCACTCACCGTCACCGCGGTGAGGCCACTGTTCGTGACCTCCTCCCGGAAGGACCGCCGCCGGGGCTCAGCGGGAACGCAGAGCAGAAACGCCAATCGCGGGAGGCCGGAATCGCCGGCGGTGACGACCTCGAGCTCCAGGTAAGACACCTCGGGACGGTCGCGGACCGGTGAGCCGTAGCGTGCGCCTGCGGACTCCACTGCCGCGGTGCAGTCTTCGGCCGGGGAAGTACCGCATGTCCACGAGAAGGTGACCGGCCCGGGTCATCGCGTCCTCGGCGGCATCCACAAAGGGGGCCAGGTCGGACGTGTGAGAGAGGAACACCCGCCACGGCCGGAATGGGCTTGGAGTCACGGAGGACAGCATGCCGGCGCCGTCAGCAGATGGGTCCGCAATGGTGACTGTCGGCTTCCGGTCAGGAGCAGGGTGTGCATCGATGGGATGGGGCAGTCTTCACGGCGGGAAAGTTGAAAGCAACACCAAACCGGGAAATTGGCCGGTCGGGTGACGGGATGGGACCGATCGCGGTCGATGCGGGTGGATCAGTCCGGTCACTTATCCATAACAGCGGATATGCAGAAGGTGACCGGCGCGATTAGGTGGATCTCGCTCGGGGACATCGAGCTACATAAGAGGCGAAGGGATCAACCCGGTGGTTGACGCAGTGATTTACATGCGGCCGGAGAACTACAGCGCGAGCGCTGCCCGGTGCCTCGATTACTGCTCCGCCCGTCGCTACAACGTGGTCGGACTGATTCCCGGCGACTGGGATGCCGCCATGCGCATGCTGCAGGAGGGCAAGGCGTCCGTGGTCGTGGTGTCGTCGGCCGAGCACCCGGAACCGCAGCCGGGTGTCGAGATCGCGCCCAAGCCGTCCTCGCGCCGCCGCACCGGGACCCGCTCGGTGGCCAACGCGGCCCGCAGCCGCTGGTCGACCGATACGCCGACGACAGCCGAGCCGACCGCCGCCCGTCACTACCGGTACTGAGACCCGCCGTAGGGCGGTGAAGCACGACTCTTCACTACCATCCGTGAGATGAGTGAACCTGTCGGCGAACTTGACGCGCGCTTCAGCGATCCGAAGGCCACGGCCCGGCCCTGGTCCGATGTGGACGACGTCCTGACGTACGGGAAGATCTTCTGGCTTTCGACCGTACGCGGTGACGGGCGCCCGCATGTCACGCCGCTCCCGGCCGTCTGGGCGCACGGGGCCCTGCACTTCTGCACCGGCGCCGGCGAGCAGAAGGGCAAGAACCTCGACGGCAACCCGAACGTCGCCCTGACCACCGGCACGGCCGAGCAGCACGCGGGGCTCGACGTGGTCGTGGAGGGCGTCGCGATCCGGGTGACCGACGGGCCGCGCCTCACCGAGCTGGCCGGCCTCTGGAAGGACCGCCACGGCTGGGACTTCACCGTCGGTGACGGCCTCTTCCAGCAGGACAGCGAGCACGACGCTCTGGTCTTCGCGGTGACGCCGGCCAAGATCCTCGCCTTCGGCAAGGGCGAACCTTTCTCCCAGACCCGCTTCCGCTTCTCCTGAGATCGGCGTAACGTACAACCACATGGTTGTAGGTGACAGCGCCGACCGCGTGTTCCACGCGCTGGCGGACGGCACGCGGCGGGACATCCTCGCCCGGGTCATCCACGACGGCCAGTCCGTCTCGGCGCTGGCCCGGCTCTACCCGATGAGCTTCGCCGCGGTGCAGAAGCACGTGGCGGTGCTGGAGCAGGCCGGGCTCGTCACCAAGGAACGCCGCGGCCGGGAGCAGGTCGTGCACGGCGAGGTCGGCGCCCTGCGCCGGGCCGCCGGACTGCTGGCCGACCTGGAGCAGGTCTGGCGGCACCGGGTCCGCGGCATCGAAGACGTCCTGAGGAGAGAGACATGACTGTGCTCGACGTACGCCGCGACGAGGAGGCCCTGACCTTCACGCTCGTCGCCGAGTTCGACGCCCCGCCGGCCCGGGTCTGGCAGGTCTGGGAGGACCCGCGTCAGCTCGAACGCTGGTGGGGCCCGCCGACCTGGCCGGCCACCTTCGACCGGCACGAGTTCCGCCCCGGCGGCCGCTCGGCCTACTACATGACCGGCCCGGACGGCACCAAGGCGCACGGCTATTTCGAGTTCACGCTGGTCGACGCGCCGCAGCGCCTGGAGTTCAACGACGGGTTCGCCGACGCGGCCGGCGAGCCGGTCACGACGATGGAACCGACCCACGGGACGGTCACCTTCGAGGCACAGGGCGACCGGACCCGCATGACCCTGCTCTCCCGGTTCACCAGCCTCGACCAGCTGCAGGAGATGGCGAAGATGGGCATGGAAGAAGGTCTGCGCCTCGCCGTGGGCCAGATCGACGAGGTGCTCGGGGCCCGGTCGTGAGGGAGCTGGTCGTGGTCGGCTCGATCAGCCTCGACGGGGTGATGCAAGCGCCGGGCACGCCGGACGAGGACGGCAGCGGCGGCTTCGAGCACGGCGGATGGCTGCCGCCGTTCTTCGACGACGAGCTCGGCGCCTTCATGGGCGAGACGATGGGCAAGCCGTTCGACATGGTGCTGGGACGCCGTACGTACGACATTCTCGCCGCCTATTGGCCGACCGCCCCCGCCGAGTCCGGCGCCGAGCCGCTGAACAGCGCGACCAAATACGTGGCCTCCCGCTCGGCAGCGCCGGACCTGCCGTGGCAGCGATCGGTGCTGCTGCGCGGCGACGCGGCCGAGGCAGTGGCGGAGCTGAAGCGCCACGACGGGCCCGAGCTGCAGGTGCACGGCAGCGGCGATCTGATCCGGACCCTGTGGCGGGCCGGCCTGATCGACCGCTTCCGCCTGGTCATCGCCCCGATCGTGCTGGGCAGCGGCAAACGGATGTTCGCCGACGACGCCCCTGCCGGCGCGCTGAGCCTGATCGACAGCCGAACGACCGCCAAGGGCGTGACGATGGCGACCTACGAACCGGCCGGCAAGGTCACCACCGGATCCTTCGCCGGGTAGCCGGACGCCAGGAAGGACAGCCGGATGGCGACCTACGACCGTGCCGTCAGGGTCGCCATCGGAGCCTTCGCCGGTGCCGGACGACCGGGAACGACGTCACGACCGCGACCTGAGCAGGTCGGCGGGGTCGCCGCCGAATCGTTCGGTGGACAGGCACAGCAGGACTGCCCGGAGGTGTGGGGACGGACGCGGGGTTGACGGCAGGCTGGTCGAACGGCCGGCGGAGGACGGGTCCAGCACCGCGGATAGGGTCGCGGCATGACGTTTTCGATCGTGGCCCGCTCCGCCGACGGCCGGGCCCTCGGAGTGGCTGTGGCCAGCAAGTTCCTGGGCGTCGGCGCGGCCGTTCCGGCCGCGCTGGCCGATGTCGGCGCGGTCGCTACCCAGTCGTACGCGAACCTGGCCTACCGTCCCCAGGCGCTCGCGCTGCTCGGCACCGGCGTGGCCGCGGCCGAGACGGTCAAGGCGCTCATCGCGGGCGATGCCGGGCCGATCGAGCACCGCCAGGTCGGCCTGATCGGCCCGGATGGACCGGGCGCCACGTTCACCGGCAAGGAGTGCCACGACTGGGCCGGCGGCGCCGCCGGCGCCGACTACGCGATCCAGGGCAACATGCTGGCCGGACCGGCGGTGGTAGGCGACATGGAGGCGGCCTGGCTGAGCGGGGACGCCGCCCAGCCGCTGCCCTACCGCCTGCTCGAGGCGCTCACCGCGGGCGACCTGGCCGGCGGCGACCGGCGCGGCCGGCAGAGCGCGGCGCTGCTGGTCGTGTCGAAGGGCCGCGGCTACGGGGGCACCAGCGACGTGTGGGCCGACCTGCGCGTCGACGACCACACCGACCCGGTGGCCGAGCTGGCCCGGCTGCTCGCCATGCACAGCCTCTACTTCGAGTTCCCCGACCCCGCGACACTGCTGCCGCTGACCGGAGCCCTCGCCGACGAGGTGGCGGAACGGCTCGTCGAGGCCGCCCACGCCGGACCCGACCTCGACGAGTCGCTCGCCTCGTGGGCCGGCATCGAGAACCTGGAAATGCGCATCGTGCCCGGCCACATCGACCCCCTGGTGCTGAAGCACCTCAGGTCCGGCGGCGCGCTCCACGAGTAGCCGCACACCGCACCGCCCACGCTGACGGCGGCGCAGGCCCGACAGCCGGGGTCAAGCGCCACAGGCCCGAAGACGCAGCCCATACGGCCCAGACACCCGGCCCGGACACCCGCGAAGGGCCCGACGGCCCGGACCACCCGGCGCGGGTCTAGCGGCTCGGGTCAGGCGGCTCGGTTTTCGAGTGACGGCGTGGTGCACAACTCGGCGAGCGCCCGGATGTCCGACAGGGCGGCGGGATCGCTTACGTGGGAACGGGCCAGGGGCGGCACGGGTACGTGGGCTATCAGTGGGTGGTGTGGCCGGCGGTCTGCCTCGCCGGGGGCGAAGAGCGTCTCACCGAGCTTTTCGCCCGGGCGCAGGCCGGTGTAGACGATGTCGACGGGCTCGTCGGCCAGCTCGATCATGTCGCGGGCGACGTCGTCGATGCGCACCGGCTCGCCCAGCTGCAGGACCAGCGCCTCGCCGCTCGTGCCCACCGCCGCTGCCTGCAGGACCAGGGTGACCGCCTCCTCCGTCGTCATCAGGTAGCGGGTGACCTCGGGGTGGGTGACCGTGATGGGGCCGCCGTCGGCGATCTGCGCGCCGAACGTGGCCAGCACCGAACCGTGACGGCCGAGCACGTTGCCGAAGCGGACGCTGACGAAAGTGCCGGTCCTTTCGTCGGCGAAGCCCGCCGTCAGTCGTTCGGCGATGCGTTTGGTGTAGCCGAGCACGCTCACCGGGTCGGCCGCCTTCGCGGTGGACACGTTCACGAAGAGCGCCACGTCCTCGGCGGCCTCGAGGACGGCCACAGTGCCCAGCACGTTCGTCTTCACGGCCTCGCCCGGGTGGCGTTCCAGCAGTGGCTGATGTTGCAGGGCGGCCGCGTGGAAGACAACTTCGGGTTCCCGCGCACGGAAGACCTCGCGCACTCGGCCGGCATCGCGCACGTCAGCCAGCACCACCGACGGGTCGTGCGCCTCGGCCCGCGGATCGACACTGAGCCGCACCGCCTGGAGCGCCTTCTCGTCGTGGTCCAGCATGATCAACTCAGCGGGTCCGAACCGGTGGATCTGCCGGCACAGCTCGGAGCCGATCTCTCCGCCCGCGCCGGTGACGAGCACCCGCTTCCCGCTCACGCGCCCGGCGATGGCCGTGGCGTCGGTGGCGATGCGGTGCCGCCCGACCAGGTCGGTGATCCGCACGTCGCGGATGTCCGGCGCGCCGAGGTCGTGGTCGAGCAGTTCGCTGGTCTCGGGCACCACCAGGAACCGGGCTCCCGCGGCGAGGGCGAGGGCCCGGATCTCGCGGACGAGCGACCCCTCGGCGTTGCCGATCGTGAAGATGACAGCGGTGGCGCGGGTGCGCTCGACGGCCGTCGCCAGGTCGGCCCGGCTGCCGATGACGGCGATGCCGGCCAGCCGCTCCCCCTGTCGCGCGGGATCGTCGTCGAGCACCCCGACCGGCTCGTACCGGCTCCGCGGGTCGAAGATCATGCTGTGCAGCAGCGTGCTCGCCGCGCTGCCGGCCCCGAAGAGAATCGCGCGGGCCCGGGGCTCGCGCCGGGAAGCCGGCCCAGCGTGCTCCCGCCGCCATCGGTCGTACCGCACGGTCAACGTGTAGAGCAGGTTTTCGCTCCGGGTATCCCTCTGCCGTCGCACCACAGCACCCCCTTTTGGGGTAATTGTGCCCTGTTCAGGCCTCGCGGGTGACGAGGACCATCACGTCGAGCATCCGATGCCGGTCGAGCCCCCGCAACGGCCGCGCAACCACCGCCCCCATGGCCGCCATGGCCTCGAACAGGCGGGACCGGGCGGCATCGCCGGACGTCACCGTGGCGGCTGTTCCTCGGGCGATGAGAACCATGACGGTGCTTCCCGGCGATGGGGACGCGATGAAACAAGACCGCAACGGAGGGTTTCTCAGGTTGGCGAGTAATGGTGGGATGAGACGGCAGTCACATCAGCACCGTGAAGGGGACCGACCGCATGCTCAACCTCTCGATTCTGCTCGAGGACAGCGCCCGCAACTATCCGGAACGGGCAGCGGTCGTCCTCGGTGACCGGCGCCTGACCTACGCCCAGGTCGACGCGGCCGCCAATCAGGTGGCCAATCTGCTGGTCGAGCGGGGCATCCGGCCCGGCGACAAGGTCGCGCTCTCCTGCCCCAACCTGCCGTACTTCCCGATCGTCTACTACGGCATCCTCAAGGCCGGCGCGGTCGTCGTGCCGCTGAACGTGCTGCTCAAGGGGCGCGAGATCGCCTACCACCTGCGCGACTCGCAGGCGTCGGCCTACCTCTGCTTCCAGGGCACGCCGGAACTGCCGATGGGCGCCGAGGGTTTCGCCGGCTTCAACCAGGTCGACGAGTGCGAGACGTTCCTGCTGATCACGGCCGATCCGGCGGCGCCGTCGCCGATCGAGGGGGCCGAGACGCTCGGTTCGGGGCTGGCCGGCCGATCGCCCGTCTTCGAGGCGGTGCTGCTGCCCGAGACCGACCCGGCGGTCATCCTCTACACCAGCGGCACGACCGGGCAGGCCAAGGGCGCCGAACTGTCGCACTCGAACCTGCTGCTGAACGCCCTCACCTGCAACCGGCTGTTCGGCAGCCCGCCCGCCAGCGACACCCACCTGCTGGTGCTGCCGCTGTTCCACTCGTTCGGCTCGACGGTGAACATGAACGCGGGGTTCGCCACCGCCGCCACCCTGGTGCTGCTCCCCCGCTTCGACGCGGCGGCCGCGGTCAAGCTGCTCGAGACCGAGGACGTCACCTTCTTCGCCGGCGTCCCGACCATGTACTGGGGGCTGCTCAACGCGCTCACCGAGGGCGTCGACGTCGAGCGCATCGCCGCCACCATGCGGGTGGCCGTGTCCGGCGGCTCCAGCCTGCCCGTCGAGATCATCAAAGAGGTCCGGGAGCGCCTCGGGGTGACCATTCTCGAGGGGTACGGCCTGTCGGAGACGTCGCCCGTGGCCACGTTCAGCAAGCCGGGCGCCGAGCCGCGGCCGGGCTCGATCGGCGTGCCCATCTGGGGTGTCGAGGTGAAGCTGATCGACCCCGAATGGAACACGGTCGAGAGCGCCGACGAGATCGGCGAGATCGCGATCCGCGGGCACAACATCATGCGCGGCTACTACAACCGGCCCGAAGCCACGGCCGAGGTCATGCGGGACGGCTGGTTCCGCAGCGGCGACCTGGGCCGGCGCGACAAGGACGGTTACTACTACATCGTCGACCGGGCCAAAGACATGATCATCCGCGGCGGTTTCAACGTGTACCCGCGTGAGATCGAAGAGGTGCTGATCACCCACGAGGCGGTCTCGCTGGCGGCCGTGATCGGCGTTCCCCACCCGAGCCTCGGCGAGGAGGTCAAGGCGTTCGTGATCCTCAAGCCGGGCGCCACCGTGACCGGGGACGAGCTGGTCGAGTGGGGCAAGGAGCAGATGGCCGCCTACAAGTACCCGCGCGTCGTGAGCATCGTCGAGTCACTGCCGATGACCGCCACGGGCAAGCTGCTGAAGCGCGAACTGAGCTGATCATCTTTAATAGGGCGCCCGGCGGTCTCATGACGCCGGGCGCTTGCGGTGATGGCGCACAGTGAAGGCCGCACAACAGCGGGGAGGAAGCTTGAGCACAGCGCTGGCTACCCGGCCCGGCGTGCTTCGGCGCGTCGGCGGACTCAGACACCATTCGCCGGGGCGCTTGCAGCTGCTGATCGCCTTGCTGGTCGGCCTCGGGCTGATCAGCGGCCTGCTGGCCGGTGTCGCGGGCTCCTCGGCCCGCGCCGGCACGAACGACCTCGGTGACCGGGCCCAGCCACTGCTGATCGAGGCCGAGACGATCTATTCGGCCCTGGCCGACGCCGACACCACCGCCGCCCAGGCTTTCCTGGCCGGCGGCCTCGAGCCGGCCGCGCTGACCCGCCGCTACGACGACGACCTGGCCCGGGCGACCACCGCGCTCACCTCCGCGGCCCGGCGCACGCCCGAGGACGGCCGCGCGGCCACCGCCGTACGCACGCTGTCGGCCGGTGTGTCCGAGTACTCGGCTCTGGTGGCCACGGCCCGCGCCAACAACCGCCAGGGACTGCCGATCGGCTCGTCCTACCTGTCCGAGGCGTCCCGCCTCAACCGCGACACGTTGCAGCCGCAGGCCCGCGAGCTGTTCGAGGGGGCCCAGCAAGAGGTCGAGGACGGCTACGGCAAAGCCGGCGCGCTGGGCTGGATGACGCTGCTGGTGCTGTCGCTGGGCGGCCTGGTCATCGCGCTGGCCCTCACCCAGCGCTATCTGAGCCGCCGTACGCAACGCACTTTCAACCTGCCGTTGCTGGGCGCGACGGCCGTGACGCTCGTGCTCACGATCGGCACCCTCGCGATCCTGGTCAGCCAGCAGACCCGGCTCGACCGCGCGGCCAACCAGGGCTCGGGCCCGGTGGCCTCGATCGCCGAGAGCCGTCTGCTCGCCCTGCAGGCGCGCGGCGACGAGGCGCTCACCCTGGCCGCGCGGGCCGGCTCCGGCCCGTACGAGCAGGACTTCGACGCTGTCGCCGAGCGACTCCGCCGTCCCGGGGGCCCGATGGTCAACGGGTACGGCGAGCTCGACCCGGCCCTGGGCCGCACCATGACCCGGGCCGCGGAGGGATTCGAGCGTTACGTCACCGCCCACAGCGACGTCCGCGCGCTCGACGACAGCGGCGACTACGAGGGCGCGGTCAAGCTGGCTGTCGGCCCCGAGACGACCAGGACGTTCGAAGAGGTTCGCACCGAGCTCGAGCGGGCCCTCGAGAACCGCAAGGAGTTCTTCACCCAGGAGATCAGCGCCGCCGGCGACGGCCTGGGCCTGCTCACCGTGGGCGGCCCGCTGCTGGCCCTGGCCGCCTGCGTCCTCGCCTTCGTCGGGCTCCGCACGCGACTGGAGGAGTACCGCTGATGCGCGTCCGTGCCGCACTGGTCGTCACCGTGCTCGCCGCCACCGCCGCCCTGGCCGGCTGCTCCGGCGACACCTCTCCCCTGCCCGTGACGCCCGACCGTCCGCGGGCCGTCGCCACCACCCCCGCCCCCGGCGGCGACAAGCCGGCCCCGCCGGCCTGCAACCCGCGCGCGAGCCTGCGCCCGGCCGGATCGCTGCCGCCGCCCGGCGAGATGCCCGCGGGCAGTTACATGGCCACTATTCAGGAGCGCGGCCGGCTGGTGCTGGGCACCAGTCAGGACACGCTGCTGTTCAGCTCGCGCAACCCGTTCTCGGGCGAGATCGAGGGCTTCGACGTCGACATGGGCCGGCAGATCGCCGAGGCCATCTTCGGCGACCCCGACAAGATCCAGATCAAGGTCATCGGGTACGACAAGCGCGTCAGCTCCGCCGCCGACGGCAGTGTGGACATCGTGGCGGACACCATGACCGCGAACTGCGAGCGCTGGGCGGACGTCAACTTCTCCAGCATCTACTACGAAGCCGGGCAGAAGGTGCTCGTCGCCAAGGCCTCGAAGGCGAAAAGCATCAACGACCTCGGCGGCAAGAAGGTCTGCTCGGCCGCGGGTTCCACGTCGTTCGAGAACATCGGCAAGGTCGAGGCCAAACCGGTGGCCGTGGCCAAGCCCGCGTTCGGCGACTGCCTGGTGGCGTTCCAGCGCAACGAGGTCGAGGGCATCTCGACCGACGACACCATCCTGGCCGGGATGGCCGCCCAGGACCCGTACGCCAAGGTCATCGGTGAACGTTTCACCCAGGAGCCGTACGCGATCGCGATGGACAAGAAGCACCCCGAGTTCACGCGCTTCGTCAACGCCGTGCTCGAGCGCAACCGCGCGAACGGCACCTGGAAGAGAACGTACGACAAGTGGCTCGGCGACTTCGGTCCGGCGCCCACGCCGCCGAAGGCCCAGTACCGATGACCCGGCAGGCCGAGGCCGAGCTGCTGCGCCTGGAGACCGCGATGTCGGCGATCTCGGCCAACCTGGTCGAGCTCGACGACAACCCGGCCCGCAAGGAGCTCGACCGCTCGGCGCTGACCGGGCGCACGGCGACTCTGTGGGCCGACGCGACGGAGTCGCTCGACGAGTTGTGGGAGGGCTACCGGCTGCTCACCGAGGTGATCGCGCGCGCCGCGGCGATGCGGGACAAGCGCCGGCCCAGCGACAGCGACCGCACGAAGTTCGCGCACGAGGTGCTCGGCTCGTCGGTCACCCTGTCGACCAAGGTGGTGCCGCTGGCCCAGCGCGGGCTGCTCGGCCCGGGCCAGGTGCACACGACGTGCACGCCGGCTCAGCTGCTGTCGGCGATGGAGGCCGCGTTCGCCACCGCGGTCGGCGTCGCGACCCGGGCCGGCGAGGCGTGGGACAGGCTCCTGCCGGCGGCGGCCGAGGCGGCGAGCTCCCTCGAGACCGTACGGCGGTTGACGCGCGAGTCGGGCGGCAGCACCGCCGCGGTCGACGAGGCCGACCGGCGGCTCGGCCGGTTCACGGCGGTGCTCGCCACCGATCCGCTGGGCGTCGAGGAGCGCGACCTGGCCGCCGTACGCACCCTGATCCAGCGGGCCGACGCCGAGCGCACCTCGGTCGGCGAGCTGCGCGAGGCGCTGACCCAGCGGCTGGCCGACGCCCACAAGCTGGCGGCCGAGCTCGACGCGGCCACCGAGGAGGCGAACGCCGCCGCCGAGAAGGCCGCCGACCGCTTCCCGTCCCACGAGATCACGCCCGTGCCGCTCGGCTCCCTGCGTCCCGACCTGGTCGCGGTCGACGCGCTGGCCGCGGCCGGACACTGGCCGCTGATCAGTTCCCGGCTGGCCGAGTGGACCCGGCGCGCCCGCGAACGGCTGGCCGTCCTGCGCGAGGGCGCCGCCCGCAACGCGGGCCTGCTCGCCACCCGCAACGAGCTGCGCGGGCGTCTCGACGCCTACCAGGCCAAGGCCTCGCGGCACGGGCTGGCCGAACACATCGACCTGAGCCCGCTGGCGACGGCCGCGCGTGAGGCGCTGTACGTCGCGCCGTGCGAGCTGACCGCGGCCCGCCGGGCCGTCAACGCCTATCAGGACGCGCTCACCGCCACGATCGCGAGGAACAGCCGATGAAGTGCGAACGCAACTGCCCGGGAACCATCGAGGACGGGTACTGCGACACCTGCGGGCTGGCGCCCCGCCTGGCCAAGGTGCCGGCCCCGCGGGAGGCGACGAGTCCTTCGGTCCGGACGTCCGCGGTCTCCACCCGTACGTCGGGATCGGCCCACACGGGCAGCACCCGCACCGGATCGCGGCGCCGGTTCGGCGGCGGCCTGGTCGACATCGCGCCGATCACCCAGGCCGACCCGGCGACGGCCGTCATGGCCACTGCCGAGGTGCCCGAGTCCAAGCGGTACTGCGCCAAGTGCGGCAACGCGGTCGGCCGCACCCGCGGTGACCGGCCCGGGCGTACGTCGGGCTTCTGCCCCAGCTGCGGCGACCCGTTCAACTTCACGCCCAAGCTCGTCAAGGGCGACCTCGTCGGCGGCCAGTACGAGGTGGTCGGCGCGCTCGCGCACGGCGGCCTGGGCTGGATCCATCTGGCCGTCGACAAGAACGTCTCGGACCGCTGGGTGGTGCTCAAGGGCCTGCTCAACTCGGGCGACGAGGACGCGCTGGCGGCGGCGGTGGCGGAGCGTCGCTTCCTGGCCGAGGTCGAGCACCCCAACATCGTCAAGATCTACAACTTCGTCGAGCACGACGGCGCCGGCTACATCGTCATGGAGTACGTCGGCGGCGAGTCGCTCAAGGGCATCCTCAAGGAGCGCCGCACCGCCAACGGCGGCCGGCACGACCCACTGCCGGTCGACCAGGCCCTGGCGTACGTGCTCGAGATCATGCCCGCGTTCGGCTACCTGCACGACCGGGGCCTGATCTACTGCGACTTCAAGCCGGACAACGTGATCCAGGCCGGCGACCAGATGAAGCTCATCGACCTCGGCGGCGTGGTGCACATCGACGACCACGACGCCGCCCTCTACGGCACGGTGGGCTTCCAGGCGCCCGAGATGGCCACGCTCGGCCCGTCGATCGCCTCGGACCTCTACACCATCGGCCGTACGCTGGCCGTGCTCACCACCGACTTCCGGGGCTACCAGACGACGTTCGCCGACGCCCTGCCCGACCCCGCCGAGTTCGAGGTCTACCAGCGGTTCGAGTCGTTCTACCGGCTGCTGCGGCGGGCCACGGCGACGAACCCGGGCGAGCGGTTCGTCGACAGCGCCGAGATGGCCGAGCAGATGATGGGCGTGCTGCGCCAGGTGCTCGCGGCCGACGGCACGCCCCAGCCGGCGGCGTCCCGGCTGTTCACCGGGGAGCTGCGCACCGACCTGCGCTCCGAAACCCCGCGCTGGCAGGATCTGCCGACTCCCCTGATCGATCTGACCGACCCGGCGGCGGCGTTCCTGGCCTCGGTCACCGTGACCGACCCGGCCGAGGTGCTGACGCTGCTGCGCTCGGCGCCGGCCGAGACGCTCGAGGTGGCGCTGCGCGGGCTGCGGGCGCTGATCGACCTCGGCGTGCGGAACGGGTCGTTCGCGGGCGCGCGGCAGGAGTGCGGCCGGATGACGGTCACCTACGGCGGCGATTGGCGGGTGGCCTGGTACGACGGGTTGCTGTCACTCGCCGAGGGTTCGTTCTCCGAGGCGCGGCAGCGGTTCGACGCCGTCTACTCGGCGCTGCCCGGCGAACTGGCGCCGCAGCTGGCGCTGGGGCTCACGCTCGAGCTGGCCGGGGACCCCGCGGCCGCCGGCTACTACGACGTGGTGAGCCGCACCGATCCGTCGTACACGGTCGCGGCGGCCGGGCTGGCCCGGTGCCGCCTGGGCGCCGGCGACCGCAGCGGGGCCGTCGAGGCGTACAACCGGGTGCCCGGCACGTCGTCGGCCTACCGCAGCTCGCAGGTGGGGGCGGTGCGGGCGCTGGTGCGGGCACACCCCTCGGCGGCGCCCGACGTCGACGCCCTGGCCACGGCGGCCGCGCTCATCGAGCGGCTCGAGGTGGAGGCGGCACAATTGGCCGCTCTGCGCGCGGAGCTGCTCGAACAGGCGCTGCGAAACGTGGCCGGCAAGGCTACGCTGCCCGCTGCGGTGCTGGGGCCCGACCGCAACGGCAACGTCCGGGAACGCGACATCAGGTTCGCGCTCGAGGGCGCGTACCGCGAGATGGCCCGCGCGGCGCACGGCGACGAGAAGATCCGCCTGGTAGACCTGGCGAACGCTTCCCGCCCCCGGACGCGTACATGATCGTTTTTAAGAGCGAGGCCCGATGACGATGACCGACTGCGCCTCGTGCGCCGATGAGCGCACCGCCGGAGCAGCCTTCTGCGAGGTTTGCGGGCAGTCCCTGGCGCCCGAGCCCGCCTGCCCTCATTGCGGGACACCCGGCGGAGTGGGCGACGACGGGTACTGCGAGCATTGCGGGATGCTGGCCGGGCGGGAACGCGATCATCTCGAAACCGACTGCGGCGAGGTCGCCGCTTCCGTGACCGACCGCGGGCTGCGGCACCATCGCAACGAGGACGCGATGTGGCTCACGACCCGCGGCGCCGAGGTCGACGTCGTCGTCAGCGACGGCGTCTCGTCCTCCTTCGACCCCGACGTGGCCTCGCTGACCGCCGTCCAGGCGGCGGGCGAGTTGCTGGGCTCGGGCGACGTCTCCGCGGCCATCCAGGCCGCCCAGGTCGCGGTGGCCGAGCTGGCCGCCTCGGGCGACCCGCGGCGGCAGGCCTCCAACCCGGCGTGCACGATCGTCGCGGCCACCGTCCGCGGTGACGCGGTGACCGTCGGCTGGATCGGCGACAGCCGCGCCTACTGGGTGCCCGACGTCGGCCCGGCCGAGCAGCTCACCGAGGACGACTCGTGGGCCACCCACGTGATCGCCCTGGGCGCCGACCCCGAACAGGCCATGCGCGATCCCAAGGCCCATGCGATCACGGCGTGGCTCGGCGCCGACGCCGGCAAGATCACCCCGCGTACGGGCGAGTTCGTGGTCGGGGACCCCGGGCACCTGGTGCTGTGCAGTGACGGGTTGTGGAACTACCTGACCGACGCGGCCGCCTTCGCCGCGGCCGTGCGCGAGGGGTTGCGCGAACAGGGCACGCTGATCTCTGCCGCCCGGTGGCTGGCCGACTACGCGAACACCGCCGGCGGCGCCGACAACATCACTGTGGCTCTGATACCCGTATCACCGGCCGCCGCTTCCTAAGGAGCTGGGATGACCTATTCCGCCGAGGCCTTCCAGAACGAGTTCCTCGCCCTGGGGGCGACCGAGGTCAACGCGATCGTCACGGTCACCTCGTCGGGCGGCACGGGCGGGCTGCGCACGTCCGGCGCCACCGAGATCATCATCGTGGACGCCTCGGGCTCGATGCAGGCGGAGGGCCGCATCGCCGCCGCCCGGCAGGCGGCCAAGGCAGCCGTCGCGTGCCTCGACGACGGCGTCCACTTCGCCCTCATCGCCGGGGTGGGCACCGCCCAGCAGCTGTTCCCGGCGCCGGGCCAGCTGGCCGTGGCGTCGGCGCAGACCCGGTCCGAGGCGACCTGGGCCATCGACCGGCTGCACGCCAGCGGCGGCACCGCGATGGGCGCCTGGCTGCTGCTCGCGGCCCAGCTGTTCGCCCAGCGGCCGGGCGACATCGCGCACGCCATCATGCTCACCGACGGCGACAACGGCGAGCGCGAGGGCTACCTGCAGAGCGTGCTCGACAGCATCGCCGGCAAGTTCACCGTCGACTCCCGTGGCGTCGGCACGAACTGGAAGGTGTCGGAGCTCCGCAAGATCGCCGACGCCATGCTGGGCACGGTCGACATCGTCGCCCGGCCGGCCGACCTCACGGCCGCCTTCGAGCAGATGATGACGGCCGCGATGGGCAAGACGGCGGCCGACGTGCAGCTGAAGGTGTGGACGCCGGTGAACGCCACCGTGCGCTTCGTGAAGCAGGTCGAGCCGCAGGTGGCCGACCTGACCGGCAAGCGGGTGGCCGACGGCGCGCGGGCCGGGCGCTATCCGCTGGGCGCGTGGGGCGCCGAGAGCCGTGACTACCACGTCTGCGTGGACGTGCCACCGGGCGCCGCCGGCGACGAGATGCTGGCCGCCCGGATCTCCGTCGTCGAGGGTGACACCGTGCACACGCAGGCGCTGGTGCGCGCCGTGTGGACGGACGACGCGGCCCTGTCGACCCGGATCAACCGCCAGGTGGCCCACTACACCGGGCAGGCCGAGCTGGCCGACACGATCCAGGCCGGCATCGAGGCCCGCAAGGCCGGCGACGACCACACGGCCACGATCAAGTTCGGGCGGGCGGCGCAGCTGGCCCACGAGAGCGGCAACAAGGCGACGTCCGAGCTGCTGGCAACGGTGGTCGACATCGAGGACGCGGCGACCGGCACCGTGCGGCTGCGGCGCAAGGTGGCGGCGGCCGACGAGATGGCGCTCGACACCCGCTCGACGAAGACCGTGCGGGTGGGGCGCGGCCAGTGATCACGTACGCCTGCCCCAAGGGCCACGCCTCGGAGGAGAGCGACTTCTGCGACACCTGCGGCGCGAAGATCTCCGCCGCCGCGCCGCTCGCCGACAGCGGCACCATCGACCTGCCCACGGCCAGCCCGCCCTGCCCGAACTGCGGCACACCCCGCTCGGGTACGGCCCGCTTCTGCGAGGACTGCGGCTTCGACCACGACACCGGCCGCGTCCCCGCCCTCGTGACACCGGTCGCGGCCCCGGCCGGCCCCGTCGCGGGCTGGACGGTCACGATCGCGCCCGACCCGGTCTACTTCGCCGAGAACGCGATCGACGGCATCGCGTTCCCCGCGTCGCCGGCCTCGCGCACCGTCCCGCTCCCCCCGCCGCAGGTGCGGATCGGCCGCAAGAGCAACTCCAAGGGCACCCACCCCGAGATCGACCTGGCCGAGGACGACCCGGGCGTCTCGCACTCCCACGCCCTGCTCACCCTGAGCGTCGACGGCGTGTGGCTGGTCTCCGACCTCGGCTCGACCAACGGCACCTACATCAACGACGACCAGCAGCCGCTGACGGCGGGCGAATCCCGCTCGCTGACCAGCGGCGACCGCGTCCACGTGGGCGCCTGGACCACGCTCACCCTGAACTCCCCCGACTCCGCCGCCTGACTCAGGTGGTCGACAGGGCCGGCTCCCCGGCCTCGCAGGTCACGGTCATCGTGACCGTCTCCTTGCCGTGTTTGAAGCTGACGGCCACGGCGGAGGCGGACTCCACCTTGAACGGCTTGCGCGGCTCGTAGGAGACGATCTCGGCTGTCCGCGGCGACGGGCAGGTCGCGTCGATCGTTCCGGCGGTGGACGAGAACGATCTCGTCACCGGCTCGGGCGCCACTGTCGCGGGCGGACTGGCCGGTGTGGTCGGCGCCACCACCGGGCCCCCGGGCGCGGCTGTGGTGGTGGCCGTGGACGTGGACGGAGCCGCCGGTGTCGTGCGGACCGCCGTTACTCCCGGTGCTGCCGCGGACTGCGTCGTCCGGCGGCTGACAGCGGCCGGACGGGACGGCTGCGCCGAGGCGGACACCGAGGAGGCCGCCGGTCCGGCTGGCCTCGTCCGCGGCTTGGACGACGTGTCCAGCGCCGCCGGCGCCTCGGCATCGCCGGGAAGCAGCAGCCACCCCGTCGCTCCGGCGGCGATGACGGCTGCTGCGGAGGCCACGACCAGCCCCCAGCGAGGGCGGCGCTGCGGCTCGGCCGGTGGAGCGGCATCGGCGCCCAGGCCGAGCAGGATCGCGGCCTCACGGGCGCTCGGCCGCTGGGCCGGATCCTTGCGCAGGCAGCGTTCGCACAGGTCGGTGACGAAGTCGGGGACGCCGGGAACGGGCGGCAGCGGAGCGGGCTCGACGTAGATGTGGTTGCTCAGCATCTGCGTGGTGTTCTCGGTGGTCCACGGCGAGTGCCCGGACAGCAGCCGGTACAGGACCACGCCCAGCGCGTAGACATCCGACGCCGGTTCCACGGCGTCGTCCATCAGCCGCTCCGGAGCCAGGTAGGCGGGGGTGCCGAGCACCTCGGGGTCGAGCTCGCCGGTGCCGCTGGGCGCGGTGACGGCGGCGATGCCGAAGTCGACCACCTTGGCGCCGGTGGCGCCGAGCATGACATTGGCGGGCTTGATGTCGCGGTGGACCAGACCGGCGGCGTGGGCCGCGGCCAGCGCGCCCGCGATCTCGGCGCACACCCGCATCGCGGGTCGCGGGGTGAGCGGCCCGGACGCCAGCCGCTCGGCGAGAGTGCCGCCCTCGACGAGTTCCATCACCACGTACGAACAAATGCCCCCGGCCGTGCGGAACTCACCGTAGTCGTGGACCTGGGCGATGTTGGGGTGGGACAGCGCGGCCGCGGCCCGGGCCTCCCGGCGGATGCGGTGATCGCCGGGCTCCGTCGCCACGATCTTGACCGCGACGATCCGGGCCAGCACGTCGTCGCGGGCCTGCCACACGACTGCCATGCCGCCCGTGCCGATCGGGGCCAGCAACTCGTACCGGCCGCCCAGCACCCGGCCCGCGAGGTCCGCGCCGGCGGAGATCGGTCCGTCCATTCGGGCTAGTCTGCCGACATCGACGACCATCCGCATCCGGAGGCCGGACAGCAGAGGTGTCCGGACGGACGATCTGTCCTCGTTCCCCCTTTCGACGCACCCTGTCTCACCCCTTGTCAACCGCGCCCCGGCAGGACGACTCTGGGAGTGAGCCGCCGGTCCCCCGCGACCGCCTGTGACGAGGAGGCGGGCATGATCAAATCCCGGATCGTGGTAGGCGTGGACGGCTCGGACCACGCCGTCGCGGCAGTCGGCTGGGCCGCCGCCGAGGCGGCACGCCGCGGAGCCGAGCTCCGTGTGCTGGCAGCCTATTACCGCGAACGATCCACACCCGGCCGGTCCTCGACCCGCACGGCCGAGGAACACGCGGCCGAGAACCTGCGCCGCGCGGTCGCCCAGGCCCACGCGGCCGCCCCCGGCATCGAGGTGCGCTGCCTGGCCCTGCCCGGCTACGCCGTGCCCATGCTGGTCCACGCGGCCGAGGAGGCGGCCATGGTGGTCGTCGGCAGCCGGCACGAGGGCGGGCTGCCGGTGTTGCCGTTCGGCTCGGTCAGCAGCCAGGTCGCGACCCAGGCCCGTTGTTGCGTGGTTGTTGTGCGCGGGCACCACGACCCGGAGGCCGGGCCGGTCGTCGCCGGGGTTGACGGCTCCTCGTCGGCCGTCATGAGCCGGGCCTTTGAAGAGGCGTCGCTGCATCACACCGACCTGCAGGCGGTGACCGCCGGCGAGCGGCGGCGGGGTGAGGACCCGCTGGGGGCGGATCTGGACGCCGACCTCGATCCGTGGCGCGAGAAGTATCCCGGCGTCCGGGCCAGCCGCGAGTTCGTCGACGGGCGGGCCGACCGGGTGCTGGTGCAGCGCTCCCGTGCGGCTCGCATGGTCGTGGTCGGTCCGCGCACGCACGGCTATGAGGGGCTGATGCTGGGCTCGATCGGCAGCCGGCTGCTTCGCCGCTCTTCCTGCCCGGTGGTGATAGCCAGGTAGCCGGCGGCCTCCTCGTTGGACCCTGTTCGCCGGCTGCCCAGGCCGCTCTTCGGACCGGACGATGGGACCAGGCCGGCTGAACCAGGCCCGGGGCCGGTTCGTCTGGATATGACCGTTCGGGACTGGGCTGCGCTGGGCCTGCCAGGTCGGACCGGGCCGTTCGGACCGGGCCGTTCGGACCAGGCCGTTCGGACCAGGCCGTTCGGACCAGGCCGTTCGGACCAGGCCGTTCGGACCAGGCCGGTTTCCTACTGCGCGATGAAGTCGAGGAGTGCTTTCGCGAGTTCGCCCGGCGCCTCCATGGCTGCGTAGTGGCCTACGCCGTCCAACTGGACCGAGCGGATGGGAGCGCTGGTGGCCTGCGACATCGTGCCGGCGGTAAAGGGGCCACCGCCGGCGCCGACGGCCAGGACGGGGGCCTGCAGGGGTGGGAGCTGCTTGATCTCGTCGCCCTCGCGGAGCATCGAGCGGTAGAGGCCGGCCGCCCCGCGCCAGCCGCCGGGGCGCGCATAGGTGCGGGCGAACTCGTCGAGGTCGGCGTCGGTGATCGCTCCGGGCGTGGCGGTCATCGAGGGGAAGGCGTACGAGGCCAGAAATTCGCGTTCGCGGCCGGTCAGCAGCAGCTCCGGGATGCCGGGGGCGGCCAGCACGCCGATGTGCCAGGCGCCGCCGTGGGTGACGTCGGCCAGGGCTTCGAGGCCGTAGCCGGGCAGGCCCATCTCGATGGCGGTGAGGCTGCGGACGTCTTCCGGGTGGGTGGCCGCCAGGCGGAGGACGGTGGCGCCGGCGATGTCCTGGCCGGTCAGGTGGACGGGGCCGACGCCGAGGTGAGCGATCAGATGGTGCAGGTCGGCGGCGGCGGTGGCGCTGTCGTGGTCGGCGGCGGCCGGCGCCGAATCGCCGAAGCCCCGCAGGTCGACCGCGTAGACGTGGTGGCTGGTGGCCAGCAGCGGGATGAGCTTGTGGAAGGCGTACCAGGTCTCGGGGAAGCCGTGGACGAGCAGGATCGGCTCACCTTCGGCGCCGGCCGAGACGTAGTGCAGCGTGGTGCCGTTCAGGTCGGCGTGGTGATGTTCGACAGTCATGCTGTCGAAATATAGACAGTCTGGCTGTCGTTTGTCTAGGCTCGTCGCATGAACCGATCCGGGCCCGATCTGGCCCTGCTGCTGCTGGCGGGCTTCCGCGTGCTGGTCGACGAGGCGATCACCGGGCTGGCCGAGCTGGGCCACGACAATGTGCGTCCCGTGCACGATTTCGCCCTGCGCGCGATCGCGAACGGCGCCGAGAGCGCCTCCGAGCTGGGCCGCAGCCTCTCGATCACCAAACAGTCGGCGGCGCGCACCATCGCCGTCCTGCAGGAGCGGGGTTACGTCATGAGCGGGCCCGACCCGCGCGACGCCCGCCGCAAGCGCCTGCAGGTCACCGCGCTCGGGTTCGATGCGCTGCACAAGGGCGAGGCCATCCTTGACGCCCGGCGCCGGCGCTGGGCCGAGCAGATCGGCCACGAGCGCCTGGAGGCTCTCGAAGACGAGCTGGCCGCGCTGGTCGGCGAGCAACCCGTCCGGTTCGACGCCGCGGGCTGGATGGCGCGCGACCTCGCCACGTAGCCGATCCGCGCCGATCTGGGCGCTTCGGCCCGCGACCACGGCAAGCGCCGCGCCCGCCTCACCCCCGGCCGAACGGCCCACCACGACGGCACGCAACCCCGGCACCTCACCCCGGCCGAACGGCCCCTGACCATGGCTCGCAAACCCGCCTACTCGCCCTCGGGCCGGACGACCTGCGACCTCGACGTCAGTGCGCCCACATCAGCCTCGGGCTGGATGACCTGTGAGCTTGACGTGAAGCCCGTCCGCTTCGATCGGGGCCGGACCGGCTGTAGCGCCGGTGAGTGGATGTCGTCATCGGTGGTTGGTCCGATGTTCAACCCGGTGGAGTGAGGTGGGTGACAAGGCCCGCGAGCCGCCTTGGACAGCGGGCGATCGGAGGCAGGATGGGCACCGTGGAGACGGATCTTCAGCTTGCGCAGCGGGCCGCACTGACCGGGGCCGCGGTGGCGCTGCCGCACTTCGAGGCGCTGGCCGAACTGCCGCGTGAGGTCAAGGCGGACGGTTCGGTGGTGACCGCGGCTGACCGGGCTGTCGAGTCGGCTGTTCGCGAGGTGCTGGCCGCCGCGCGGCCGGGGGACGCCGTTCTGGGTGAGGAAGAGGGGCAGACCGGCGCGTCCGGACGGCGCTGGATCATCGACCCGATCGACGGCACCGCCCTGTTCGTGGCCGGCGACAACCGCTGGCTGGTGCTGATCGGCCTCGAGGAGGACGGCGCGATCGTCGCGGCTGTGGCGGCGCATCCGGCGCAGGGCAGCCTGTGGTGGGCCACTCGCGGTGGCGGGGCGTTCGAGGGTCGCGTGGTCGGCGGGCGCGTCGTCGCCGAGACCCCGGTGCATGTCTCGACGGGCGCCGACTCGGTGGCGGGCAGCCGCCTCGGAGTGGTGCCGGAGGACTGGGGGCGTGAGCTGGTCGCCCCGCTCAAAGAGGTCACGCCGGCCCTCCCCTGGCCCATCCATCCCGCCCTGATGGTGGCGCGCGGCGACCTCGACCTGGCCGTCCAGACCGGCGGCCAGATCTGGGACTTCGCGGCCACCTCGCTGATCGTGCGGGAGGCGGGCGGCAGCTTCAGCAGCGTCGACGGGCGCCTGCAGCCGGGCCCGGGCGCTTCGGTGTACGCGCGGAGCGACGCACTGCGCCAGGCCGCGCTCACCCTCGTCGGCGACCCGGCGGCCCGAGCCACGTCCTGAATCCCGGCGACCTCACCACGCCCGGCCACATCGCAAGAGCCGGCCACCTCACAGACACGGCCACCCACCCGGCCGGCCACCTCACAACACCCGGCCACCTCACCATGGCCAGCCACCCATGTGGCCCGGCGACCCCATAAGACCCAGTCCCTCAGGGCACCCAGCGCCCCCTCGCCCCAGACCTGTCTTACGAGATCGTGGCGACTGCCATGCCCACCGTTCCGGCCGGCACCGCCGCCACAATCTCGCCGGTCGGGCTGATCACGCAGGTCGGGCCCAGCCCCACGTGCGAGTCGCCGCGCGAGCCCGTCACGTCGGCCGAGGCCAGCCACATCCCCGTCTCTCGCACGCGCTCGCGGCGCAGCTCGTTGTGGCGGTGCTGCCACAACGGGGCCTTGTCCCGCCGCATCATGTTCTGCGCGGGCAACACCAGCAACTGGGCGTTCTGCCTTCGCACGGCCGCGGCGGCGTGCGGGTACTGGGCGTCGAAGCAGATGTTGATGCCGAACCGCACGCCCGCGCAGTCGAAGACCGGGTAGTCGCCGCCCGCGGTGAAGACCTGCTCGGCGCGCGTCAGGAACGTTTTCCGGTACGCGCCCACCGTACGCCCGTCCCGCAGAACCGCCGCCGTGTTGTAGTAGCGGTCGTCCTTCCGCTCGATCATGCCGAGCACGACGGCCGGGCGCATCGCCAGCCGCAGGTCGGCCGGTCGCGCGAACTCGCGCACGTGTTCGGGCGTCACCGAATAGCCCTGCAGGAAGCACTCCGGGAAGACCAGCAGGTCCACACCGTCGGCCTGCTCGGCGAAGTCCGTGACGACGGCGAGCGCGGCCTCGACATCGCCGAGGATCTCCGGTGTCTGGCAGACGCCGACGCGCATCACGACAGCCAGGACTGGAGGAGACCGGGTTCGGTGACGGCCGCTTCGGCCTGCCGGCGCTGCTCGTCGGTGAGGGTGAACATCTTCCCGTACGCCGAACGCGTCTTCCCGGCCAAGGCCGCGTGATACGCCACGACATCGCTGGGCACAACTTCCCCGTCAGCCATGGCCCGCAGTCTGCCGAAGTCCGGGCCGGATCGCACGTGAAAGTTCCGGGCCGCCGGCATCGGGTAGTCGCTGTGCATGACTGAGCCATCGAACGTCGGAGCCGGCACCGAGCAGCACATCACCGGCTCCCCCGAGACCGACCCGTTCCCCACCGACAAGCCGCCCTCGGCCGACACACCGTCCGACGGCAGCAGCAACAAGGGCATCAACAAGCACCGGGCCAACCTCAACGAGGGTGAGACCGACGAGGCCCCCGAGCCGCCCGACTGACCCTCCTCCGGTGCCGCAGGCGCCTCCGCGGGGAAGAAGTGCTCTCCGCGGAGGCGCCGCCGGCGGGGACAAGTCGGACGGGGTATCGACCGGGACGCGGATCTGTCACGATGATCTCCCTTCGAAACCGTGCAACGTTTCAGGGCCCGCTCGCGTCTCTTCTACTGGGCCATGGACGGCGCGGTGGGCATCCTGGAATGCGAGAGTCATGATTCAGCGACGCAAGGTGATCATTGGTGCCATCGGCGCGGCTGCGGCCGCCACCGGGGCCGGGTGCTCCACGGGCGGCAAGGGTGGCGAAGCGGCCGCCTCGTGGGTCGGCACGGCGGCTGACACGGTGGTCGCGCCGGTCAAGCTGAGCGTCACGCCGGCGAGCGGGGACATCGGGGTGTCGCCGGTCAAGCCGGTCGTCGTCAGCGCGGCGGGCGGCAAGCTGGAGTCGGTCGTCGTCACGGCGGGCAAGGCGAAGGTCGCCGGCGCGATGCAGGACGACGGCACCTGGCGTTCGACCGGGGACCTCGCGTACGGCCGGAAGTACACGGTGACCGTCACGGCCACCGACAGCGCGGGCGTGAAGACCACTGAGGACACCACCTTCACCACGCTCAAGCCGGCGAAGACGGCCACGGTCACCTTCCAGGCCAACGCCATGCTCATCCTCAAGGAGGGCCGGACGTACGGCGCCGGGCAGCCGGTGATCGTCCGTTTCAGCCGCGCCGTCAACAAGAACGCGGCCGAGAAGGCCATCGAGATCAAGACCTCGCCCGCGGTGCCGGGCAAGTTCTACTGGCGGGACGACCGGACCGTGCACTGGCGGCCGGCGAAGTACTGGACCGCCGGCACGAAGGTCGACGTGACCGTCAACATGTTCGGCGTCAAGCTCGGCAAGACGACCTACGGCGCCAAGAACGTCTCGACGAACTTCCGGATCGGCCGGCAGCTGATCGCGATCAGCGACAACCGGACCCACATGACGAAGGTCTACATCGACGGCAAGCTCGTCCGCACGATGAAGAGCAGCCTGGGCAAGGGCGGCGGCACGACCGGCGCGAACGGCGAGCGCATCAGCTACTGGACGGCAGGCGGCCCCCACGTCGTGCTGGGCAAGAAGCGCAAGCACACCATGAGCTCGGCCAGCTACGGCGTCAGCGACCCGAAGGACCCGAACTACTACGTCTCCGAGAACATCGAGTTCTGCACCCGGATCAGCTACTCGGGCGAATACCTGCACGCCGCTCCGTGGAACAAATCGCTGGGCCGGGCCAACTTGTCGCACGGCTGCATCAACCTCAGCACGGCCGACGCCAAGTGGGTCTACAACACCTTCCTGGTCGGCGACATCGTCGACGTCCGGAACACCCCGCGCGAGCTGCCGATCTGGAACGGCCTCGGCGACTGGAACGTCCCGTTCGACAAGTACGGCCGCGACACCGACTGACCGCTTCGCTCGCGCGGTGCCCCGAAGTCCACGGCCGCCGCGCGAGCGAGGTCCCGACCTATCCGTTCGTAGCCTGGCCGCATTGATCCGGGACGAGAAGCAGGTCGATGGTGAGGCCTTGGCCGTCGACCTCGTACGGTCCCTCTTCTCGTGAGCAGCCGCCGTGCGAGGTGATGACCGTGTACAGGCCGGGCGGCACCTCGGACGTCAGGAACGAGAACTCACCCTCGGCGTTGGTCGTGGTCTGGAAGCCCCCCGGCTCCAGCCGGACCGTCGCATCGGGCACTGGCAGGAATGTCGTGATGTCGAGCACCCGCCCGTTCAGGAGGGTGAGGTTCCGGACCTGAATGCCGGCCGCCGTCAACAGGCTGTCGATGGCGCCGTCACTGGCCACCGCGTACACACTCCGCGACCCGGGGACGTTGCCGACCGGGACCTGAACCACGGCGTACCCACCTGGTTCGTTCGGAGCAGCGGTCAGGTTCAGCGTCGGCGCGCCGACGCTGTAGCGGAACTGCGTGACGCTCTTGTCGCCCTCGGCATCCAGCCGTACGGACAGGGTGCCGCCCTGTTCCACGGTGTTGCCGTCCGGGAACGAGATCGTCGGCGTGAGCGGCCGCGCGGGCTGAGGGTTGCCGGCCGCCTTGACGCGGAAGGTCCAGGTGACCGGCGTGGAGAACAGGCCGGCCCGGTCCTTGGACCACACGCGCAGGGTGAGAATTCCGTCGCGGCTCGGCGCGATCGTCAGGGTCGCCCCTTGAGTGCCCGCGTCGGCCGGGACCGTGGCAGCGCCGGCCGGCCCGACTCCGCTGTCCAGGGTCCAGGCGTACGCGACGACCTCATCCGGCCGGAGCTCGGGTGGACTGATGACGAACCGTCCTGGCACCCCCACGCCACCGGCCGGCGCGTCGGCCGGGTAGTCCGTGGACGTGACCCCCGCCGGCGGTTGTGGCGCCGTGGCATCCACGGCGAACTCGCACCGGCCCGACCAGGGACCGTGGCGGGTGCCGTCGAAGGTCCGCGCCCGCCAGGCGTACGTCCCTCCGTCGGCCAGCAGCCCCTCCGGAACCTCGACCGCGACCAAGGCGGGGTTACCGGCCGACCGGCTCGCCTGACCGGCGCCGCCAGAGGTACCGTCGATCGGCCACCAGGCGAACGTGGTGGTCAGGTTCTGCCCGCCGCCCGGGGCGGACTGCCGAACCGCCAGGACCGGCGTCCTGGTCGGTACGGACGGCCGATCGGCCCCGGCCGCGCAGGCCCGTCCGTTCGACCCGGGCTCACCCGGCCGGACCGGCGTCGTACCTGACGTCCCGGCCGAAGCCGGCGTCGGCCAACCCGACACGGCCGCCGCCAGGACTGCGGCCACCGCCCATCGTCCCCGTACCCGCATTCATCTCTCCACTTCGGACTGTTGAAAGTCCGACGATTATCACAGCGGTGCGGGCGAATTGGCTACAGTCAATGGGGGCTGAGGGTGGTCAGCCACTGGGCGATGGGCGCGGCCACCTCGGCCGGGGCGCGGCGGGCCCACGAGGAAGTGGTCCACGGGAGCGTTGCCGGCCACCCGCACCTGCAGACGGGCGGCGTTGGCGGCTCGTTTGGCCAGCAACGCGACCGCGCCCGGGTTGATCAGGTGGTCGCGGTCGATGCCGAGCATCAGGCGCGGTGTCCTCAGCCGGGACAGGGCGGCCTCGTAGTCGAACGGGTCGCGGTGCAGCCGGAACCGGCCGTGGCTGGCCTCGTAGGCCCAGTCCCGCATCGCCGGCCGGGGCCGCTGCGGTCCGTCTCACGCCAGTCCCCTCGATGATGTGCGGGCAGCGTAGCCGGTCAGTGAGACTCGCGGGCCACCTTGTCGCCGCTGGAGCCGAGCAGGAAGTCGAGGTCGGCGCCGGTGTTGGCCTGGTTGACGGTGTCGACGTAGAGCTTCTCCCAGCCCCGAGTCGGGGTCGCGTAGGCCTTCGCGGCCTCGGCTGACGGCTCCCGCGCGGCCCACTCGTCGGCCGGGATGTCCACGTCCAGGCGGCGGTTCTCGAGGTCGAGGACGATGGTGTCGCCGGTGCGGACCTTGGCCAGGGGTCCGCCGGCGGCCGCCTCGGGCGCCACGTGCAGCACCACGGTGCCGTACGCCGTGCCGCTCATCCGGCCGTCGCAGATGCGGACCATGTCGCGTACGCCCTCGGCCAGCAGCTTGGCCGGCAGGGGCATGTTGGAGACCTCGGGCATGCCGGGATAGCCCTTGGGGCCGCAACCGCGCAGGATCAGGACCGAGTCGGCGGTGACCTCCAGCGACGGGTCGTCCAGGCGGGCGTGCAGGTCCTCCACCGAGTCGAAGACGACCGCCGGGCCGCGGTGCTGCAGCAGGGCGGGCGTGGCCGCGGCCGGCTTGACCAGGGCGCCGTCGGGGGCCAGGTTGCCGTAGAGCACCGCGATCCCGGCCTCCATCTGCAGCGGGTCCTGCCGGGGGCGGATCACCTCCCGGTCGTACACCTGGGCTACGCCCAGCGCCGACACCAGGGGCTCCCCGATGACCGTGATCGCCGAGGGGTCGAGCAGGTCCTGCACCTCGGCCAGCACGGCGTGCAGCCCACCGGCCCGATAGAGGTCGTCCATCAGGAAGCGGCCCGCCGGCTGCAGGTCGACCAGCAGCGGCACACCGGCCCCGATCCGGTCGAAGTCGTCCTGGGTCAGCTCGACGCCCAGGCGCCCCGCGATGGCCAGCAGGTGCACCACGGCGTTCGTCGAGCCGCCCAGCGCGGCCAGCGCCACGATCGCGTTGTGGAACGAGGCCCGGGTCATCACCGCGCTCGGCCGCCGCTCCTGGTCGACCAGGTCGACGGCCAGCACACCGGTGGCGTGGGCCGCCTCGAGGAGGCGGCTGTCCGGGGCCGGCGTGCCGGCGACGCCGGGCAGGGTCATGCCCAGCACCTCGGCCAGCAGGCCCATGGTCGAGGCGGTGCCCATGGTGTTGCAGTGACCGCGGCTGCGGATCATCGAGGACTCCGAGCGCTGGAA
Source organism: Paractinoplanes hotanensis (assembly GCF_023717965.1). Taxonomy (NCBI): domain Bacteria; kingdom Bacillati; phylum Actinomycetota; class Actinomycetes; order Micromonosporales; family Micromonosporaceae; genus Paractinoplanes; species Paractinoplanes hotanensis. The sequence continues at coordinate 77,467 of NZ_JAMQOL010000001.1, forward strand.
CTCGGCCGAGCTCAGCGTGCCCGCCCGGACCTCCTCCGACAGCTTCCACACATCCGTGCCGCAGCCCAGCGGCGTACCCCGGAACGTGCCCGTCAGCATCGGGCCACCGGGCATCACGACGGCCGGCAGATCGACCGAGGCCGCGGCCATGAGCAGGGCGGGGATCGTCTTGTCGCAGCCGCCGAGCAGCACCACCCCGTCGATCGGGTTGGCCCGGAACATCTCCTCCATCGCCATCGCGGCCATGTTCCGCCACAGCATGGCCGTGGGCTTGACCTGCGTCTCGCCCAGGGAGACCACCGGCAGGTTGAGCGCTATGCCGCCGGCCCGGTGGATGCCGTCGGCGACGCTGCGGCCCACCTCGTTGAGGTGGGCGTTGCACGGGGTGAGATCCGAGGCGGTGTTGGCGATGGCGATGTGCGGGCGCTCGCCGTCGAACGCGTCGGCCGGGAAACCGCGCCTCATCCAGGCTCGATGGATGTAGCTGTTCCGGTCGTCCCCGCCGTACCACTGTGCGCTCCGCCGGTCAGCCATGATCTGACCGTAACGCCGCGCCGGTCCCGCGGGAAGATCCTTCTTCTGAGCGGAAGTTTTGCATACGCTTCGGAACATGACTGCGCGCTTCGTCGCCCGGCCGGCCGGCGCGGAGGCTTACACCCTCGGCGAAGGCCCCGTCTGGGACCCCGACCGCAACCGCCTGCTCTGGGTCGACATCCAGGGCGGCACGGTGCACGCCGGCTCCGTCGAGCCGGGCCGGATCCACGTGACCGACACCTGGGAGTTCGACGATCTGGCCTGCGTGGTCGCCGTCTCGGCCGCGGGCGAGCTGCTGGTGGCTCAGCGCGGTGAGGTCGTCGAGATCGGCCTCGACGGCGCCCGTACGCCCCGGGCCGACCTCAGCCGGGCCGGGAGCCGCCTCAACGACGGCGGGGTCGACCCCCAGGGCCGGTTCCTGGTCGGGGGCATGGCCCTCGACGACTCGAGCGGCACCCAGACGCTCGTGCGGCTCGACGGCGACGCGGTGACCGTGCTCGACGACGACCTGACGCTCTCGAACGGGCTCGCCTGGAGCCCCGACGGCGGCACGCTCTACAGCGTCGACTCGATCCCCGGAGTGATCTACGGACGGGACTACCCGGACGGCGAGCGCCGGGAGCTGTTCCGGATCACCGACGGGCTGCCCGACGGCCTGTGTGTGGACGCCATCGGCAACCTGTGGATCGCCAACCACGGCCTGGGACGCGTCGAGTGCCGCACCCCGTCCGGCCGGTTGCTGGCCGTCGTCGATGTCGACGCGCCCCACCCGACCAGCTGCGCCTTCGCCGGACCGGACCTCGACATCCTGGTCATCACGACCGCCACCGAGGGCCTCTCCCCGGCCGAGCTGACCCGGCGCCCGGCCTCGGGACGCCTGTTCACGGCCGCCGTGGGCGCAACCGGCCTCCGTACGCCGTACTGGAAACCCTGAGAACGGAGCAGTCCCCTTGCGACTCCTGCGAATCGGCGCCGCCGGCGCCGAAAAGCCCGCCGTCCGCGCCGGCGAGAACGCCTACGTCGACGTCTCCGACCTGGTGACGGACTTCGACGAGGCGTTCTTCGGCTCGGGCGGCCTCGACCGGATCGCCGGGCCGGTCGCCGAGCGGATCGCCGCCGGGCGGACGCAAACCCTGGGCGACCAGCGGATCGGCGCCCCGATCGCGCGGCCCCACCAGATCCTGTGCATCGGCCTCAACTACAGCGACCACGCCGCCGAGACCGGGCAGGCCCCGCCGGCCGAGCCGATCCTGTTCACGAAGTCGCCCAACACGCTGGTCGGCCCGAACGACGACGTGCGGATCCCGCGCGGCTCGGCCAAGACGGACTGGGAGGTCGAGCTCGGCATCGTCATCGGCCGCCGCACGTCCTACCTGGACTCCGTCGACCAGGCGCGGGACGCCATCGCCGGCTACGTGCTGGTCAACGACGTGAGCGAACGCGCATTCCAGACTGAGCGCGGCGGACAGTGGACCAAGGGCAAGTCGGCCGAGACGTTCAACCCGGCCGGCCCGTGGCTGGTCACGCCGGACGAGATCCCGGACGTCAACGACCTCGGCATGTGGCTCGACGTCAACGGCGAGCGCCGGCAGACCGGCAACACCCGGACGATGATCTTCGACCCGTACGTCATCGTGCATTACCTCAGCCAGTTCCTGGTGCTCGAGCCGGGCGACCTGATCAACACCGGCACCCCGCCGGGCGTCGGGCTGGGCATGAAACCGCCGGTCTACCTGAAGGCGGGGGATGTCATGACGCTCGGCATCGAGCACCTCGGCGACGCCCGCCAGCAGGTGGTGGGACCGTGATGACCGGCCTGCGCGCCGTCGTCACCGGCGGCGCCTCGGGCATCGGCCTGGCCACCGCCACGCTGCTGGCCCAGCGTGGCTACCGCGTCGCGGCGCTCGACCTGAACCCCGAGGTGCCCGAGCCGCTGCTGGGCATCCGGTGCGACGTCACCGACGACGCCTCCGTGCGGGCCGCGGTCGCCGAGGCCGCGGCCGAGTTCGGCGGCCTCGACGTGGTGGTCAACAACGCCGGCATCGGGGCCCAGGGAACGATCGAGGACAACGACGACGCCGAGTGGGCGCGGGTGTTCGACGTCAACGTGCAGGGCATGGTGCGGGTGAGCCGGGCCGCGCTCCCCTACCTGCGCGAGTCGTCGCACGCGGCGATCGTCAACACGTGCTCGGTCGCGGCCACCGCGGGCCTGCCGAGCCGGGCCCTCTACAGCGCGACCAAGGGTGCGGTGCAGTCGCTGACCCTGGCCATGGCGGCCGACCACCTGGGCGAGGGCATCCGCGTCAACTGCGTGAACCCGGGCACCGCGGACACCCCGTGGGTGCGCCGGCTGCTCGACCAGGCCGACAACCCGGACGCCGAGCGGGCCGCCCTCGCGGCCCGGCAACCCTCGGGCCGGCTGGTGACGGCGGACGAGGTCGCGGACGCGATCGCCTACCTGGCCGGGCCGGGCGCCTCGGCCACCACGGGTGTCGCGCTGGCCGTGGACGGCGGCATGCAGGGGCTCCGCCTGCGCAAGTGACGGCGGCGTGCAGAGCTGCCCGTGCGCAAGTGACGGCGGCGTGCAGAGGCGCGTGCGCAAGTGACAAGCGGCGTGCAGAGCCGCGCGTGCGCAAGTGACGGCGGCATGCAGGGGCTGCGGCTGCACAAGTGACGGTTCCCCGCACGGAGCGAGCATGGCACGATACTCGCGAGTAACCAGCCGGAGAGGGTGGTGGCACCGTGGCCGACTCGCGCACCGCGTATCGGACGTGTCCGTTCTGTGAGGCTGCCTGCGGCCTCGAGCTGACGATCGCCGGCGAGCGGGTGGTGGCAGCCCGCGGCGACCGGGACCACGTGTTCAGCCACGGGTTCGTCTGTCCCAAGGGCGCCACGTTCGGGCAGGTAACCGACGACCCGGACCGGCTGCGACGCCCGCTCGTGCGGCGCGCCGGCACGCACGTCGAGGTGGACTGGGACGAGGCCTTCGACGTGGTCGCGGCCGGGCTGCGGCCGGTCCTGGAGACGTACGGACCGCATGCCGTCGCGATCTATCTAGGCAACCCGAACGTGCACACAATGGCCGGTGGGCTGTATCTGAGCCCGCTGGTCAAGGCGCTGGGCACGCGGAACGTGTTCTCGGCGAGCACGGTCGACCAGATGCCGAAGCACGTCTCCTGCGGCTACCTGTTCGGCAGTCCGCTCACCATCCCCGTGCCGGATCTCGACCGCACCGACCTGCTGCTGATGCTCGGGGCCAACCCGTGGGAGTCCAACGGCAGCCTCGCCACGGCGGCCGACTTCCCGGGACGGTTGAAGGCGATCCAGGAACGGGCCGGCCGGTTCATCGTCGTCGATCCGCGCAGAACGCGCACGGCCGCGCACGCGAACGAGCATCTGTTCATTCGGCCCGGCACCGACGCCTTCCTGCTGTTCGGCATCGTCCACACGCTCTTCGCCGACAACCTTCTCAACCCTTCCCCGTACGTCGAGGGGGTGTCCGCCGTGGGCCGGCTGGCCGAGGACTTCGCCCCGTCCGTGGTCGCCCCGGTCTGCGGAGTTCCGGCTGATCGAATCCGGTCGCTCGCGCACGAACTGGCCGCCTCGCCGCGGGCCGCGGTCTACGGCCGGATCGGAACGTGCACGGTCGAGTTCGGAACGCTCACCAGCTGGCTCGTCGACGTCGTGAACGCGCTCACCGGCAACCTCGACCGGCCCGGCGGCGTCATGTTCCCCCTGGCGCCGCATGTCCGGCGAGGCAAGGGCACCGGCAAGGGTTTCCGGGTCGGGCGCTGGCACAGCCGGGTCCGCGGACTGCCCGAGGTCAAGGGTGAGCTGCCGGTCGCCACCCTGGCCGACGAGATCGAAACGCCCGGAGACGAGCAGGTTCGAGCGCTCGTTACCGTCGCCGGGAACCCGGCGCTCTCCACGCCCAACAGCGGGCGGCTCGACCGGGCGCTGTCCGGTCTGTCGTTCATGGTCAGCGTCGACCCCTATCTGAACGAGACGACGCGGCACGCCGACGTGGTGCTGCCGCCGCCCGACGCCGTCCGCAAGGGGCACTACGACTTCTCGTTCCTCGCGCTGGCCGTCCGCAACTTCGCCGCGTACAACCCACCGGTGCTGCCGCCGCTGCCGGGAGCGATGGACGAGTGCGACATCCTGGCCCGGCTCACCGCGATCGTCTCCGGTGCGCCGTCCTCGCCCGCCGAGCCGGAACGCCTGCTCGATGCCGCGCTGCGCGCCGGGCCGTACGGGCTGACGCTGGAGCAGTTGGTGGCCAGCCCGCACGGCATCGATCTCGGACCGCTGGAGCCGCGCCTGCCCGAGGTGCTGCGCACGCCCAGCGGCCGGGTCGAGCTGTGCCCCGAGCCGCTGGCGGCCGACGTCGAACGGCTGCGCGGGGCGCTCGACCGGGAACCCGGCGGCCTGGTGCTGATCGGCCGCCGCCACCTGCGCTCCAACAACAGCTGGATGCACAACGTGCCGGCTCTGGTCAAGGGTCGCGACCGCTGCACGCTGCAGCTCCACCCGGCCGACGCCGCCCGGCTCGACCTCACCGACGGCGACGACGCGCAGGTCACCTCGCGGGTAGGCACGCTCACAGCCCGCGTCGAGGTCACCGACACCGTGATGCCGGGCGTGGTGAGCCTGCCGCACGGCTGGGGCCACGACGTGCCGGGCACCCGCCAGACGGTCGCCGCGGCCCACCCCGGCGTCAACTCGAACGTGCTCACCGACGAGTCGGTCATCGACCCGCTCTCGGGCAACAGCGTGCTCAACGGCATCCCGGTGGAGATCAAACCGCTCGTGCGATCATGACCCGATGCGCCTGGTGACCGACGACGAACGGCGGGCCCGGCTGGCTCTGCGGCACGCGCTCGCCGTCCCGGTCGGCTCGCCCGAGGCGGCCACGGAAGCGATGACGGCGCTGCACGCGACCGAGCCGGCGACGGTCTATCTGTCGTGCTGGGCGCGGGTGCGATCGCTGTCGGTGGCCGATGTCGACCGGGCGCTCTATGTCGGCCGTACGCTGGCGAAGCAGCTGGCCATGCGGCGCACGCTCTTCGTCTTCCCGGTCGAGCTGCTGGCCGCCGCCTGGCCGAGCGCGTCGGCCCGGGTCGCGGCGACCGAGCGCGCCCGCATGGCCCGGGACGCCGTGACGGCCGGCTTCGCGGAGGACGGCCACGAGTGGCTCGATCGGGCCCGTACGGCGGTGATCGAGGCTCTGGAAGCGGTTCCCGACGGCCGGTCGGCGCTCGAGCTGCGCCGGGCGGTGTCGTTGATCGACATCAAGGTCGCCGTCCGCGCGGGCGAGATGTGGACCGCCGGGCGTATTCTCACCCACCTCGGCCTGACCGGCGACCTCGTCCGCGGCGTGAACACCGGGGGCTGGCACGTCTCCCGGCCACGGTGGACCCTCATGCGCCACTGGCTCCCGTCCCTTCCCCCGCTGATGACGGCGGAAGAGGGCTACCGCGAGCTCGTACGGCGGTGGCTGTACTCGTTCGGGCCGGGCACCGAGGACGACATCGTGTGGTGGCTCGGCTCGACCAAAGCGGTCGTGCGCGCGGCCCTGGCATCGCTGGAAGCCGTGCCCGTCACGCTGAACGGCGGCGCGACCGGCTGGCTGCTGCCCGGCGACCTCGACGAGGTTCCCGCTCCGCCTGATTGGGCGGCGCTGCTGCCGGTGCTCGACTCGACCGTGATGGGCTGGAAGGGCCGCGATTTCTACCTGGGCCCCCATCGCGACCAGCTCTTCGACAATCGGGGCAACGCCGGCACCACCGCCTGGTTCAACGGCCGCGCGGTCGGTTGCTGGGTGCAGGACGCCGCCGGCGTGGTCCGGCTCCGGCTGCTGGAAGACGTGCCGCCGCAAGGCCGCTCGTTGCTGGAGGCCGAAGCCGAACGCCTGACCGCATGGCTCGACGGCTTCCGTGTCGGCAGCGTCTATTCGTCACCGGCGATGAAGGCCGCCCCGGCGCACCACGCCCGATAGTGAATGGTGACCGGCGTCACTCGCGACGATGATCCGTGGCGGGTGACGCCGTCGTCTGTCCTGATGTGAAGGTGACCGAGCTGGACGACGGGCAACTGCTGCGGCGGGTTGCCCGGGCCGACCGGGCCGCGTTCGACGAGCTGTACCGGCGGACGTCGCCGTGGCTCGCCGTCCGCCTGCGCCGCCGCTGCTCGGACGACGGCATGGTGGCCGAGGTTCTGCAGGACACGTACTTGGCGGTCTGGCGGGCGGCCGGCTCGTTCACCGGCATGCAGGGCGGGGGCAGCGCGGCCGGCTGGCTGTGGACCGTGGCCGCCCACCGGCTCGTCGACGCCATGCGCAAGCGGGCCCGGCACCCCGAGACACCGTCCGAGGAGCTTCCCGTACGCAGCGTGCCCGCCGCCGAGGACGAGGCGCTCGCCGGCTCGATCGGCGACGAGGTGGGCGTCGCGCTGGCCCGGCTCGCGCCGGAACTGCGGGACGTCCTGCACGCCATGGTGCTGGACGGCCTGACCGTACGGGAGACCTCGATCCTCCTCGGCGTCCCCGAGGGAACCGTCAAGAGCCGGGCGCGCCGCGCCCGCAGCGTGTTGCGGGAGGCATTGTCGTGACCGAGCACATTCCGGCCGCCTCGCTGGCCGCCTACACCGCCGGGGAACCGGGGCTCGACGACGCCGCGGTCTGGGCGGTCGAGGTCCACCTGGAGAACTGCGCCGACTGCCGGGCGAGGATGGCCGGCCTGGCCCCTCCCCCGCTGCTGACGCTGCTCGACGACGTGCAGGTGATGATCGACAGGGGGGTGCGTACCGGGCCCGAGCCGGTCCGGCGACGCACCTGGCGCCGCCTCGCCCACCGGTGGGCCGTCTGGTCGGTGGTCCCCTGGCTGACGCTGGTGTTCAGCGCTGTCCTGGCCGCCTTCCTGCTCGACCGGGAGTTCCCCCAGCGGCCGTCTCTGGTGCTGCTGCTGGCGCCGGTGGCCCCGCTGGCGGGCCTGGCCGTCGCCTGGTCGCGGCGCAGCGACCCGGCGTGGGAGATCACCGTGGGCACCTCACGGGCCGGGCTGGAACTGCTTCTCCGGCGTACGGTCGTCGTCCTCGCCACCGTGCTGCCCCCACTGGCCTGGGCCGGGTGGCTGCTCGAGATGTCCCCCGCGCTCTGGCTGCTGCCCAGCCTCGCCTTCACCGCGGCCACGCTGCTGCTCGGCGGCCTGATCGGCGTGGCCCGCGCGGCGACGCTGCTCAGCGCCGGCTGGCTGCTGGCCGTGGCACTGCCCGCCGTCCTCACCGCCAACCTTCCGGTGGTCGTCCGGCCGTCGAGCGTGCCCGTCTGGGCGGCCGCCGCCCTGATCGGCGCCGTCCTCGCCGTCCTCCGCGCCGGCGATCACCGCCGCTTCAACTGATCCGTCGCTTCACTCTGATCCCCCCTTCGACCGACCTGATCCCCCCTTCGACTGAGGAGACCTGCTTTGGTACGCATGGTCAGCGCCACCGAGCTCAAACCGACCACCTACGCCTGGCCGGTGGAGACCGCGGGACTGCGCGTCAAGGCCGGGCGGCATCTGGCCGTCAACGACCTCGACCTGCGGCTGGGCAACGGCGTGCACGGTCTGCTGGGCCCGAACGGCGCCGGTAAGACGACGCTCATGCGGGCGTTGTCGACCGTCCACCGCCCGTCCGGCGGCCAGCTCCGGCTGCTCGGCGAAGAGGCCACCAACGGCCGGGTGCTGCGCCCGCTGCGGCGCCGCCTCGGCTATCTGCCGCAGCACTTCGGGTTCTACCCGCGGTTCACCGTGCGCGAATACGTCGAGTACATGGCCTGGCTGCGCGAGATGCCCAAGACCGCCATCCCGGGCGCGGTGCAGCGCGCGGTCGAACGGGTCGGGCTCACCAGCCGCGCCGACTCGCGGCTCAAGACGCTCTCCGGCGGCATGCTGCGCCGCGTGGGCATCGCCCAGGCCATCGTCAACGACCCGGATCTGCTGCTGCTCGACGAGCCGACCGTCGGCCTCGACCCGGAACAGCGCGTCGAGTTCCGCACGCTGCTGCGCGAACTGGGTGCCGACAGCTGCGTGGTGGTCTCGACCCACCTCGTCGAGGACGTGGTCGCCGCCTGCTCGAACGTGGTGCTCGTCAACGAGGGCCGGCTGGTCTGGCAGGGCCTGCCGGCCGAGCTGATCGAGCGCGGCGAGCACGGCGGCGCCGGCGACAGCCCGGCCGAGCGCGGCTACACCTCGTTCCTGACCTCCCACCGGAGCGCCTCGTGAGACGCATCTTCGGCATCGAGCTGCGCCGCTCCAACGCGCCGGCCTTGGCCGCGCTGCTCATCGCGGCCGGCCTCGCGGGCCTCGCCCTCGGCGGCAACCTCCGGTTGGCGGAGTGGCACATCTTCGCGTACATGCATTCGTCCGCCCTGTTCCTGCTGCTTCCCCTGGCGCTGGCCGGCGGCGCGGTGCTGGGCCGCCGCGAGAAGCGCACCCGGGCCGCCGAGCTGTTCGCCAGCACCGGCCGGCCGAACGCCCAGCGGCTGCTGCCCGGCCTGCTCGCGCTGGGCGTGGCCGTCGCCGTGGCCCATCTGATCGTCTTTGCCGGCGGCGCGATCTGGTTTCTCGCGACCGGCTCGTACACGAACGCCGTGACCGTGTTGTGGCCGCTGACCGGCGTGCTGGTGCTGGCCGGAGGCGCCTGGACGGGCCTGGCCGCAGGCCGGGCCTGGTCATCGCCACTGGTGCCGCCGCTGGTCGCAGTGCTGGGCCTGCTGCTGCAGTTAGGGTTCTCCGAGCTCCGGCCGCCGGGCGAGCCGACGTACCTGGCGAACCTGTCGATGCTGGCGCAACCGCCCAGCTATGCCTGGGAGGCGATCACCGGACGGGCGTTGCTCGGGTACGCGGTGCTCGGCGCGGGCCTGATCGGCACCGGTTTCCTGCTCGCCGCCGGGCGCTCCTGGCTGCCCCGGGTGGCCGCCGCGGTGCTGCTGGGCGTGGCCGGAACGGTCGCGGCCGTGGTCCCCGGCAAGGCAGCCGACACCCACTACCGCGTGGACACGGCCGCCCAGAAGCTGGTCTGTGCCGAAGGCGCCCCGCAGGTCTGCGTGACCGCGGCGCACGCGAAGCTCCTGGACGAGGCCGCACCCCAGGTGCGTGCGGCGCTGACGTTGCTGGCCAAGTTGCCCGGCGCTCCGACCCGGGCCGTGGAGTGGCGGTCCGACCGGGTCTACCGGCCCGGCGACTCGGACTGGTCGGTCACCGGCGCCAGCCGCCCCGGGCCCGGCACGGTCAACTTCGACCTGGGTCTGGAGGGCGGCAAGCTCGGCCCGGCGCTGACCGAGTACGTCGTCCTCGGCGCGGGCACCATGTGGAACGGCTGCCCGGGCGGGCAGGATCTGGTCGCTGCCCATGCGGTGGGCGCCTGGCTGATGGACCGGGAGGAGCTGACCGGCGTCGATGACAGCCTCGGCTACTACCCCGAGCTGAAGCAACAGGTGGCCCCGACCGTACGGGCCCTGCGCGCCCTGCCCGAGAAGGAGCAGATCCGGCGGGTGGCCGCGGTACGCGACGCGTCCCTGGCCTGCCAGGAGGACCTGCTGCCGATCCTGACCGGCCGGGCGTCCTCGTGATGACCTGGTTGCGGCTCTACGTCCGCTCGCGACGCCTGCCGGTGGCGATCGTGCTCTCCCTGGCCGCGGCCGTCCTGAGCTGGGCCGGCTGGTCGATGTTCTCCGACGTCCCCGAGATCAACCGAGGTCTCGCCCTCTTCACGATCCTGGCCGCCCTGGCCCCGATGATCTCGACCCTCGGCGGCGACGACGACTCGCTCGAATCGGGCACGGCCCTGCTCTGGCCGCCGCGGCGCGCGCTGCACCTGCTCGCGATCGCCGCCGTCGCGGCGGTCCCCGTGCTCGCCAGCCGCGCCACCGGCGCGTCGTTCGGCCCGCCCGAGGAAATGCTCCGCGACGTGGCCGGCCTGACCGGCCTGATCGGCCTCGGGGCAGCACTGCTGGGCACCAGAATGGCGTGGCAGCTGCCCATCTGCTGGACCGTCATCCAGCTGATCATCGGCGGCGCGTCGTCGCCCGGCTGGCGCGAGTCGCTGTTCTGGCTCGTCGAGCCCGCCGAGAGCGAGGTCGCAGCAACGACAGCCGCCGTTCTGCTCGCTGCCGGCCTGCTCACCTACGCCTGGCGCGTCGGCCCCCGCCGAGCCCCGGCCGAGGCCGCGCTGGGCCAGTAGGCCGGACGGCGTTCACTGTGGAGAGATGCACAACCCGGGGCCGGGGCGCGTCTTCCTTACGGAACAGTCCCGATTCCGTGGAGGATCAATGCGACATCCCATTCTGGCCGCCGGCGCCATCGTGGTGAGCGCCGTCGTGGGGCTGCCGCCCATGGCGAGCGCCGAGGGGCCGCCGGCGGCGACGATCGTGGTGCGGGACGGCGCGACCCAGCCGGTGTTCGACTACGACAAGGCGATCACGGAGGCGGTCTTCGTCGAGGTGCCGCTGGACACCGACGGGGACGGGGTGCGGGACCGCGTACGGCTGGAGATCACGCGGCCCGGGGAGACGGAGACGGCGGGGCTCAAGGTCGGGTCGCTCATGATCGCCTCGCCCTACCTCGGGGACAACTGGCCCGAGGTGCCGTACCACGACGTTGATCCTTCCTCGCTGAGAAGGCAGGCTCGGGGCGACGGGGACGAGGGCTACCCCGAGGAGGGCACCTGGGAGTTCTTCGTCCGGCGGGGCTACGCCATGATCTCGATGGAGAGCCTGGGAACCGCGGGATCGACCGGCTGCCCCGACGCGGGCGGGCCGCACGAGGCGGCGGCGACGCGCGCGGTCATCGACTGGCTGGGCGGCTCGGGGCGGGCCTACGACGCGGCCGGCCAGGTGATCGCGGCCGACTGGTCGGCTCGCAAGGTCGGGATGTACGGGGTCTCGTACAACGGCACGCTGCCGCTGGCGGCCGCCGTGACCGGAGCGTCCGCCCTGAAGACCATCATTCCGATGTCCGCGGTTTCCAGCTGGTACGACGAATACCGCGCCAACGGGCTGGTCGTCGCGCCCTACGGCTGGCAGGGCGAGGACGCCGACATCCACGCCCGGATCGTCCTCTCGCGCCGGGACCCGGAGGTCTGCGCGGCCGCGATGGACAAGCTGGAACGCGAGCAGGACCGGGCGACCGGCGACTACTCCGCGTTCTGGGCCGCCCGCGACTACGCGGCGAAGGCGTCGAAGATCAAGGCGAGCGTCTTCATCGTGCAGGGCCTGCGGGACTGGAACGTGAAGACCAAGCAGGGCGTCCAGCTGTGGGAGGCGCTCGGCCGTCACGGCATCGACCGCAAACTGTGGCTCTACGACGGCGACCACGGCTCGGCCAGTGCGCCGCAGTTCTTCCCGGCCATGCGGCGCTGGATCGACCACTACATCTACGACGTGGACAGCGGCATTGGGAACGAGGCGCCGGTCACCTTCGAGGACGCCGACTACGCCGTCACCGGCACCAGCACGGCGTGGCCGGTACCCGGTTCGGCCCCGGTCACGCTGCCGCTGGCCGTCGGTCCGGCGCGGCGGGACACGTTCGTCGACAACGGCCGCAACGCCCCGGCGGAACAGCTGCTCGAACCGGCCGGCCACTCCCTGGCGTACAAGACCCCGGTCTTGACCGCTCCGGCCCGCCTCAGTGGGACGCCCCGGGTCACGGTCGACGTCAGCATCGACAATCGCCCGGCGGCCAACCTCACCGCGTTGCTGGTCGACTACGGGCCCGCCGGCGCCGACCCGGTGATCGTGACGCGCGGCTGGATCGACCCGCGGAACCGCAAGTCGCTCACGCATTCCGCGCCGGTGACGCCCGGCCAGTTCTACCGGCTCCGCTGGGACATGCAACCGATGGAGCACGTCTTCGCGGCCGGGCACCGCATCGGTGTCGTGGTGCTCTCGACCGACTACGACTACACGCTGCGGCCGCTGCCCGGCACGCAGCTGTCGGTGCGGCCCACCAGCAGCACGGTCCGGTTGCCCCTGGTCGGCGGTCGCGCCGCGCTGAAGTACTAAGCATGTAGCCAAGGTGTCGTCCGTAACTGGCGGCTCCCGAGCAGGCCAGCCCTCGGAAGGGCCGCCGGAGTTACGGGCGATAGTTCTGAGCAGGGGCTTATCGCCCGACACACACCCGGACGCGCCGGGGCGGTGACCGGAAGACCGGTCACCGCCCCGTTCGGCGTCTCGGATCAGGCGACGGCGGCGAAGCCACCGTTCCAGGACAGCTTCTCGCCGGCGGCCAGGCTGATCTGGAGGAAGGCGAGCGACTCGAGCTCGCGCGCCCGCTTGAGGGAGCCGGCGTCGACGGCGCGCAGGCCGGCGGCCGACACGAACTCGGCCACGGCCGCCTTGGCGTCGGCGTCGTCGCCGGCGATCAGCACGGCGGTGGTCTCGGAGCCGACCGAGCCGGTGGCCAGGGTGCCCGCGAAGTTGGTGTTGAAGGCCTTGACGACCCTGGACTGCGGCAGCTCCCGGGCCAGCTCGGCGGCGGCGGAGCCGTCGGCCGGGACGGTCAGGTTGTCGAAGGTGGCGAAGTCGACCGGGTTGGTGAGGTCGACGACGATCTTGCCGGCCAGCTGGTCGCCGCGGGTGGCGACGATGTCGGCGAGGGCGCTGTGCGGGACGGCCAGGATCACGATGTCGCCGGTCACCGCTTCGCCGGCGCTCGAGGTGTTGAGCTGCTGAACCGTGCTGCCGCCCTTGGCGACGAGACCGCCGATCGCCTGACCCATGGTGCCGGTGCCGAGGATGCTGATGTTCGCCATGATGCCCTCCAGAACCCGTTTGGTTGTTGCTACAACCATCGCAGAACGAGGCGGTTGTAGCAACAACTAATGTCGTGGGAAACTGGTGACCGTGGACACGCGATGGCTCGACAAGGAGCAGAAGGCAGCCTGGGTACGCCTGGCGGCCGTGCTCGAACTGCTGCCCGGCGCCCTCGACTCGCAGTTGCGGCGCGACGCCCAGATCACGCACTTCGACTACTTCGTGCTGGCCATGCTCTCCGAGGCGCCCCACCGCACCCTGCGGATGACCGCCCTGGCCGAGCTGACCACCGCCACCCTGGCCCGCCTGTCACACGTCGTGCAGCGGCTCGAGAGCCGGGGGCTGGTCGAGCGGTTCCCCTGCCCCGAGGACAAACGCGCCACCAACGCGCGGCTGACCGAGGCCGGCTGGGCCAAGGTGCAGCAGGCCGCCCCGGGCCACGTCGACACGGTGCGCGAGAACGTGATCGACGCGCTCACTCCCGAGCAGCTCGCCCAGCTGACCGGGATTCTCGACGCGGTCCTGCACCGCCTCGACCCGTCCCGGGCCCGGACGGCGATCTACGAACGGTACGACTGACTCCCGGGCGCCGGCAGACGTCACCGCCCACCCCGCGCCGTTCGGCCCGGTCCGAACGATCCGGGCCGAACGATCCGGGCCGTTCGGACAGGGCCCCGTTCAGCGGCCGTAGCGAGACTTCAGGTGGCGCCACCAGTCGCGGAACATCCACTTGTCGAAGTCGGTGATCTGGGTGGCGCTGCCCGCCCGCATGAGGAAACCGCGGCCGGGCGTCGGGTCCCAGTCGTAGAAGTCGTCCAGGCCGTACGTGTGGCCCAGCTCGTGCAGGAAGATGTGGATGTTCTCCGCGTTCAGGTTGCTCAGGAAGTACTCCGAGCCCATCCGCTGACCCCAGTCGCCGCCCGCGCCGCCGCCGAAGCCGGCGGTCAGCCACAGCGAGTGGTCGTAGTGGTGGGAGGCTCCGCCGGGGCAGCCCGAATAGTTGTTGTCCTGGTGGAAGAAGCGACCGCAGGCCGGGGCGCACTGCGGGGCGTTCTCGTTGATGTTGCCCACGTAGATGTCGACCGAGTTGTCGGTCCAGTCGAGCTGTGCCCGGTCGCGGACGGCCCAGCCGACGACCTTCACCGGCACCTGCCGGTACGGCCAGTTGTTCCAGCCTTGGCCGTTGTCGAGCATCTGGTCCATCCACTTCTGGTACTGCCCCTGCAGCGCGCCGTGGATGGCGTCACGCTGGGCGGCGGTCACCCGTGCCGTGGAGTCCCAGCGGACGCAGTAGTTGATGGCGCCGTCGGCCGCGAACAACTGGTCCCAGCCGTAGTTCCGGAAGCCGTACAGGTTCCCGTTGCTGTAGGTCTGTTCCTGATGGGCCCAGACTGCGGCCAGCGGTTGCACGAGCGTCGACGGCGGGCTCCACGCGTCACCGGCCGGCGGAACCGTGGGCGTCGGCGTGGTTGGCGTGGGCGGCGTGGTTGGCGTGGTTGGCGCGGGCGGCGACGTGGTGGGCGCCGAGCCCGTGCACGCCGTCCCGTTCACCGAGAAGGCGGTGGGCGCCGGGTTGGCGGACGCGTACGAGCCGTTGAATCCGAGGCTGATCGTGCCGCCGCCGGCGACCGACGCGTTCCAGGCCGCGTTGGTGACCGTGACGGCGGACCCGCTCTGCGTGAACGTGCCGTTCCAGCCGTCCGCGACCTTCTGGCCGCCGTCCGGGAACACGAACGTGAGCGACCACCCGTTGAGCGGATCGCCCAGGTTGGCCACGGTCACCGCGGCGCCGAATCCTCCCGGCCACTGATTGGTGACCGCGTAGGTGACGCGGCATCCCACTGCCGCGTAGGCCGGGCGCAGCACGGCCACAACCGAGAACGCCGCCATGAGACAGGCGGCCAACCAGACAACACGACGTTTCATCGCTCCTCCTCCGGGCCGGACGCCGGACTGGACGAGTGAATGAGCAGTCCGTTTTTCGCTAGCCACCGAAGTGTTCGCACGGTTGGCTTCCCGGTATGGAAAACCAACGCGTGCCGGGGGCGGCTGTCGCCGCCGCTTCGGTCACGGTGGTGTTCTGGGCCTCGGCGTTCGTCGGGATCCGGGCCGCCGCCCCGCACTTCTCGCCCGGATCGCTCGCTCTGGGACGGCTGCTCTCCGGGGCGGTCGTTCTCGTGCTCTTCCTGCTGATCCGGCGTCAGGGGCTGCCACCGCGCGCGGCCTGGCCCGGAATCGTCATCTCGGGACTGCTGTGGTTCGGGCTCTACATGGTGGCGCTGAACTGGGGCGAGGAACTGGTCGACGCGGGAACGGCCGCGATGATCGTCAACGTGGGGCCGGCGCTGATGGCTCTGCTCGCCGGATGGCTGCTGCACGAGGGCTTTCCCCCACGGCTGATGGCCGGGATCGGCGTCTCGTTCGCGGGCGCGGTCGTCGTCGGGTTGTCGATGTCCGGCGGCGGGCGGGCGTCGGTGCTCGGCGTGCTGCTGTGCCTGGTCGCCGCGATCACCTATGCGGCGGGGGTGGTCGCGCAGAAGCCCGCGCTCCGGCACGCGTCGGCGTTGCAGGCGACCACTTTTGGCTGTTTGATCGGCGCGGTTGCGTGTTTGCCGTTCGCAGGGCAGCTGATCGACGACATTCGCACAGCGCCGATGAGCGCCACGCTCAATGTTGTGTATCTCGGCGTGTTCCCGACCGCCGTCGCTTTCACCACGTGGGCGTACGCCCTGGCCCGCACCACCGCGGGCAAGATGGGCTCCACGACGTACGCCGTTCCGGTCGTCGTCATCCTGTTGTCGTGGGCGATCCTCGACGAGGTGCCGCGCGCGCTGGCCATCGCCGGCGGGGCGCTGTGCCTGGCCGGGGTGGCGGTGTCCCGGAGCCGGCCGCGTGGGCCGGCTCCGGAACCGGTCGTCACGCAGTCGCACCGGTGACGGTGCTTCCGGACTTCGTGACGTAGTAGGTGACCGTGGCGCCGCTCCAGAAGTGCAGGGTGAGCGTCACCTTCGCGCCGTCGTTGACCTCGGCGAAGAACTCCGGGGTGAGCGCGAGCGTGTTCGCCGTGTAGTCGGGCAGGAACGTGTGGGCGAACTCCTTGAACGACGTCCAGTTCTGCGGCCCGGCGTTGCTGCCGTCGGCGTACTTCGCTTCCATGGTGGCGATCCGGTCGCCGCGGAACGTCACCGGGATCGTGAAGGCGGCGGTGGTCCCGCTGCGGGCGGCGACGGTCGGGGTGTCGTACGAAATGAGGTTGATCCGCCACGGCACGCCGGCCGAGAAGACCGCCGTGATGCGGGCGTTGACGCCGTACGCGCGATCGCCGGCCAGCCTGGTCAGCAGCGCGGCGCTCAACGTGATCTCGTTGCCCGAAATGGTGTAGTCGGTGCCCCGTACGAGATCGGCGTTGTTGAGGCGCAGCGCGGTGAACGTCGTGCCGTTCGGGTGGAGCGTGACCGTTTTGGCGGTGATGGCCGTCGACTTGGACAGGAAAACCTGATCGGTGCTGGCCGTTCCTGAGCGAGTCGTCCAGGCCGACTTCAGATGCGCGTAGAGCTCGGCGTCGCGCCAGGCCAGCGCCGTGCGGTCGAAGTGCTGGCCGTTGTCCCAGAGCATCGTGGTGATCTTCTTCTGCCGGGCGTACCAGCCGAGGTACTCGAAGAACTTGCGCTTCTCGCCCTGCTCGACCGCGTCCAGCGACCGGTCGAAACCGAGCAGGCCCCACTCGCCCAGGATCACCGGGATGCCCTTGGCGGTGAACGTGGCGGCCGAGCGGTCGAGGTAGCCGACGAGGTCGGCCTGGGTGGTGGCGTCGAACGTGGTGGTGCCGGCGATGTTCACGCTGAACGGCCAGTAGCCGTAGTAGTGCACGGTGGCGGCGATGTTCCGGTCGTTGAGCGAGGCGATCGTCGTGGCCAGGGCGTCCAGGTGCACCTGATCGGCCGAGGTGTGCAGGGTGGGCAGCACGAGCAGCCGGGTCGCGTTGCCGCCGCCGGAGCCGCGCACGATGCGGTGGAAGGACGTGTTGAGCGCGTTGAGGTGGGTCGCGCTCTGGCCCTCGTCGCTGAACTGGGGCTCGTTGACGCTCTCGAAGACGAGCCGCTCGGGACTGTCCCGGAAGGCGGCGGCGATCTGGGTCCACGTGGCGTCGTAGCGGGCCTGGGCGCCGGGCATGCTGTTGAGCCACTGCCACGAGTCGTGGTGGACGTTGATCATCACGTAGAAGCCGTCGGCCAGCGCCCAGTCGACGACCTCCTTGACCCGGGCCAGGTACGCGGCCTCGATGGTGTAGCCCGGCGAGCCGCCCTGGTGCTGGCCCCAGGTGACCGGGATCCGGATGCTCTTGAAGCCCTGCGCCTTGACGCCGTCGAGCAGCGCCTCGGTGATGCGCGGGTTGCCCCACGAGGTCTCGTCGGCGCCGGTCGCGTCCAGCGAGTTGCCCAGGTTCCAGCCCGGCTGCATGGCCGCGACCGTCGCTTCCGCGTCTCCGGCCGGCGGCGGCGTGACCGGGCCGGTGGTCGGGGGCGTCGTCGGCGGTGCGGTCGCTCCGGTGCAGGCCACGCCGTTGAGCGCGAACGTCGTCGGCGCCGGGTTGCTGCCGGTGAAGGTGCCGTTGAAGCCGAAGCTCGTGGTGGCGCCGGTGGCGATCGAGCCGTTGTAGCTCGCGTTGGTGGCCGTGACGTCCGCGCCGCTCGCCGTGACCGTGGCGTTCCAGGCCTGGGTGACGCTCTGGGCAGCGGGGAACGCCCACGTCAGGCGCCAGCTCGGGATCGCATCGCCGAGGTTGGTGATGGCGACGTTGGCCGTGAAGCCGCCGCTCCACTGCGAGCCGACCGTGTAGACGACCTTGCAACCGGCCGCGGCGGCGCCGGCGGCCGTCGCGGTCCACAGTCCGAGGAGGGTCAGCAGGGCGACGACGCCGGCCAGGGCCGCTCGCCGCCGGGTGCCACGGGTAGGAGACATCTATCCGCCTTGGAAACACGTGCGTAACAGGGAGGCGCACGTTATCCGGCCCATTTCATAGACGTCAATCAACGTTTCCTTAAATCTGGGAGCGCTCCCAATCTGCGTCGCGCCTCTTGTGGACGGCCAGCGGGACTCGTACGATTGGCCGGTTTGTTATCGTTCACAGCCGACGCGCGCGCCGGTCAGTCGAGCAGCCCCCTGCTACTGGGCCGGGGCGGTGCCAGTTCACGCCATCGCCGGCGCCCGCCACCAGGCCGGGGCGGCGCCTGTTCACGCCGTCGCCGGCGCCCGCCACTGGGCCGGGGCGGCGCCAGTTCACGCCGTCGCCGGCGCCCGCTACGCGGCCAGGGCGGCGTCGGCGCGGGTGAGGACGGCGTTCAGGACCCGGGCCGCCGCTTCCCGGTCACCCTCGGGGAGATTGCCCCACAGGCTGTCAGCGATGGTGGCCGTCTCGGTGCGCACGTTGTTCCAGAGGATGCGGCCGAGAGCGGTGGGCTCAAGCACGCCGCCGAGCGCCGGCTGCACCAGACCGGCGGTGGCCAGCTCGGCCAGGCGCCGGCGAGCGGTGTTCTCGTCGACGCGCAGAGCATGGGCGACACGGGCCGCGGGGTCGGCGCCCTCGGCCGTCATGGTCAGGGTGAGGGCGACCCACTGCGGCTCGGTCAGGCCGGTGCCGGACAGCGAGCGTTCCAGCAGCGCGTTGAGGGCCTTCTCGGTGCGGCCGACGAGCTGGGCGCCGAACGGGATGGTCGTCATGATGGGCTCCAATTCATTAGTCCGACTAACGCTGACGGTAGGTCGTTAGTGGGACTAACGCAAGTGCTACGGTGGCCCGGTGAACGAGGGCGCCCAGCGGCTACGGACCCTGCGCACGCGCCTGCTCTCGCTGGCCGCCATGCATTCCGACCGGCGGGTCAACGACGAGCTGGCCCGCGCCGGCGCCCGCAAGTGGCACTACGCCGTGCTGGCCACGCTCGACGAGTTCGGCCCGGCCAGCCAGGCCCGGCTGAGCGATCGCACCCGCATCTACCGCAGCGACCTGGTCGCCGTCCTCAACGAGCTCGCCGAGCGCGAACAGGTCGAACGTGCGCCGGACCCGGCCGACAAGCGCCGCAACCTCGTCCGGATCACCGGCGCCGGACGCCGCGCGCTGCGCAAGCTCGACCGGGTGCTGGCCGCCGTCGAGGACGAGGTGCTGGCCCCGCTCACCGCAACCCAGCGCGCCCAGCTGACTGACCTGCTCACGATCCTGGTCGACCACCACAGCGACGGAACGGCCACGACGCCGGCTGAGAGGATGCCCCCATGACCGCACAGCTGGAACGGATGATCGCGGCGCAGCCGGCGGCGGTCCGCAGCCTTGCCGACCCGGCCCTGACCGCGCCGGCCGCCGACCGGCTGGCCGGGGCGCGGCGCATCTGGCTGATCGGCACCGGCGCGAGCCTGCACGCGGCCGAACTGGGCGCCGCCGAGCTGGGCGCGGCCGGTCACGACGCCCGCTGGGTCGCTGCCAACGCCTTCACGGGCAGCCTGATCCGCGACGGCGACGCGGCTGTCGTCGTCACCCACACCGGCAAGACCGCGTACGCTCGGCGCAGCCGCCGGATCGCCCTCGACGCGGGCCTCCCGCTCGTGTCGGTGACCGGGCCGCAGGTCGACTGGCCCGAGGCGGTGCGCACGCCGGTGGCCGAGACGTCCGAGACGTACACGGTCAGCTACACCGCGGCCCTGACCGTCCTCGCCCAGATCGCCCACCACCTCGGCGCCCCCGGCGGCGGCCCGAGGGCCGTCGAAGCGGTCGCCGGCCGGCTCTACGAGGAACCGGGCGAGGTGCCCGTGCCGGCCCGCGCGATGGCGATCGTCGGCCCCGGCCCGTGGTCGGTCACCGCCCGCGAGGGCGCCCTGAAGATCCGCGAGGGCGCCCGCATTCTGTGCGAGGGCTTCGATCCGGACCGGCTGCTGCACGGCGGCGCGGTCCCCTATACGGCGGCCGACACCCTGCTCGTGCTGCAACCCACGGCCGACGCCGACGAGCTGACCACCGCGCTGCGCCACGCCGCGGCGCTGGAACGGATCCAGGTCGCCACGTTCAGCACCGAGGCCGGCACCGGTTCGGCCCTGCTCGACCAGATCCCGATGACGGTGCGGCTGCAACGCCTGGCCCTGCGTTTCGCCCGCCAGCGCGGCCAGGACGCCGACCTCGCCATCACCGGCGCATGGGCCGACCCCGACCTCTGGCCCTAGACCCACCGAGGCCGGGTTCAGTCGACGGTGAAGACGAATCCGAGGCGTACGCGGGACGCCCGGTACTGGGCCGATGGGCGCACGGCGGGCCCGCAACTGGCCGAACCGAGGCCGGTCACCCCGGCCGCGAGGTGCACCCAGAGCACGTCGCCCTCCGTCAGTTCATCCGCGTGGCGTGCGGTCTCCAGAGCGGTGGCCGACCACGGGCGGACGGCGGCATTGAACGGCTCGTCGCCGTCGATGCGGAGGGTTCCGGACGGGCTCCGCAGTCTCAACCACGAGACGTCGGAACGGTTGCCGTTCTCCTGCGGGACCACGTACGGGGTCTGCGCCTCCCGCACGGTCAGGCGGTGCTGTCCGTGCCAGACCGCGGCCCGCGAGTCGGGGTAGGACTCGCCCGGCCCGAGTCCCAGCCACTCGAAGACCGTCGAGCCGGGATCGGGTGTGCGCAACGCCAGCGCCACGCCGAGGCGGGGCAGCGGGAGCCGCCACTCCCCCAGGCGCTCGATGTCGACCTCCAGGCGGAGCGCGTTGCCGTGCTCGGACCAGCGGTAGTCGACCTCGAAGCCGCTGTCGAGGCCGGCCGGGAGGTGGCGACGGCCGTCGGCCGACGGCAGGAGGCGGTCGAGGCCGGCGGCCCGCCACTGGTTCTCCAGGGACACCGTGGCGTCCCAGCCGGGGAAACGGTCGTTCTCGGTGGGCGCCCGCCAGGTGTCGAGGGTGAGTCCGGCCAGCGGGAACGGGCCCAGTTGGTCGGGCCGGGTGGCCGGCCGGCCGGTCTCCACCACCGCGGCGACGGCCGAGGAGGTGCGCTGAACCCGGGACAGCACACGGCCGTCCAGGGTGGCGGTGATGTCGAGGGGTTGCGCGGGGTGATGGACGCGGTGCGACGACAGCGGAGCAATCGGGGGGACGTCGAGGATCTCGCCGGAGGCGTGGGCGAAGACGACGTCCTCGGTGGCGGTGAAGCTCCACCTGTTCTCGATGACCAGGTCGGGGCCGTCGAGGGTCAGGCGTACGGGGGTGATCACGGCGGCGTACTCGAGCAGGCCGGGCGACGGCGTACGGTCCGGGAGGAGCAGCCCGTCGACGACGAACGAGCCGTCGTGGATCGGCTCGCCGAAGTCGCCGCCGTAGCGGTAGGAGCCGTCGCGCAGCAGGGCGTGGTCGGCCCACTCCCAGATGAAGCCGCCGGCCAGCCGCGGGTACGCGTCGATGACGGCCTCGTAGTCGGCCAGCCCGCCCGGCCCGTTGCCCATGGCGTGCCCGTACTCACACATGATCATCGGCAGGCCGCGACGCCGGCGGTCGCGCGCCGGGTCGGCCAGGGCGGGCTCTGCGTGCCGGCCGATGGCCTCCAGCTTGTCGTAGGTGGGATACATCCGGCTGTAGACGTCGACGCTCTCGCATTCCTCGTCGGCCTCGTAGTGGATCGGCCGGGTCGTGTCGCGCTCCCGGGCCCAGCGGGCGTTCGCGGCCAGATTGCGGCCCCAGCCCGCCTCGTTGCCGAGCGACCACATCACGACGCTGGGGGCGTTCTTGTCGCGTTCGACCATCCGCCGCATGCGATCGAGGTAGACGCCGGCCCAGTCCGGGTCGTCGGACGGGTTGCCGCGCCAGCCGACCGGCTGGAAGCCGTGCGTCTCGAGGTCGCACTCGTCGATCACGTAGAGCCCGTGGCGGTCGCACAGCGACAGGAAGTACGGGTCGGGCGGGTAGTGGCTCGTCCGTACGGCGTTGATGTTGTGCTGCTTCATCAGCGCGACGTCGTGCTCCATGCGTTCGCGGGAGACGGCCCGGCCCGTACGGGCGTCGATGTCGTGCCGGTTGACGCCGCGGAACACCAGCGGCTTCCCGTTGAGCAGCAGCCGGTCGCCGTCGACGCGCACGGTCCGGAAGCCGATGTCGAGCGAGACCGTCTCGGCGGCGGTGCTCACCTGCAGCCGGTACAGCGCGGGCTTCTCGGCCGACCAGGGCTGCACGTCTTCGGGCCGCGACCAGGAAACCGGAACCGGCGCCGTGACCTCCAGCGAGCCGTCCGTGCCGGCGACCACCCACAGGTCGTCGATGCCGCCCTCGGGCCGGTGCAGCAGCGCGACCGAGCGGAAGATGCCGGACAGCCACCACTGGTCCTGGTCCTCGACGTAGCTGCCGAAACTCCACTGGTGGACCCGCACGGCCAGCACGTCGTCGCCGCCGGTCAGGTGCCCGGTCACGTCGAACTCGACGGTCAGCCGGCTGCCCGAGGCCCGTCCGACCTCAGCGCCGTTGACCCACACCTGGAACCACGAGTCGACACCGTCGAAGCGCAGCAACACGCGGCCGCCGCGCCAATCCGCCGGCCGGCGGATCATCCGCCGGTACTCCCCGGTCGGGTTCTGCGCGGGCACGTGCGGCGGATCGACCGGGAAGGGAAAGCGGACATTGGTGTACGCCGGGGAGCCGTAGCCGTGCAACTGCCAGTGCGACGGAACCGGCAGCGTGTCCCACGACAGGCCGGGGTCGGCCGGGTCCTTGCCGGTGTCGGCGGTGGGCGACCAGAAGAACTGCCACCGGGCGTCCAGCGGCAGAACCCCCGCCGTCGAGCGCAGCCGCGCCCGGGGCGGCAGCGCGCCCACCGGCGGCTCGACGATCTCGAACTGTGACGTCATCTCTCCCCCGAGGTCAGGTCCACGGCCACCCGGCCGCCGTTCACCAGGACGGTGACCGTGGTCCGGGCCTGCGGGCGGCGCGCTCGCAGGGCGAAATCGGTCACCCGCACCCGGCCGTCGACCGTCGTCCAGGCCACGTCGACCGCGACCCCGGGCCGGGCGACCAGCCCGGACACCCGGCCCTCGGGCCACTGCGACGGAACGGCGGGCAACAACTCGATCATGCCGGAGTGGCTCTGCACGAGCATCTCGGCGACCGCGGCGACGTACCCGAGGTTGCCGTCGATCTGGAACGGCGGGTGGGCCGAGAACAGGTTGGGGTAGAGCCCCGCGCGCTCGGCCGTCGCGGGCCGCAGCACCAGGTCGAGCAGCCGGGACACGTGCTCGGGCTGGTGCAGCCGGGCCCGCAGCGCGAGCTTCCAGGCCAGCGACCAGCCGGTCGCCTCGTCGCCACGGGCGTCCAGGCTGCGGGAGACGGCGGCCCGCACCTCGGGATCGGCCGGCGTGTCCCCGGGATACGCGAACACCAGGTGACTGAGGTGCCGGTGGTGCGGCTCGGCCGGCGGCGGACAGCCCGGCCACTCCGCGATGAGCCCGTCGTGCACCGCCGGGGCGGGAATCGCCGGGCGGGCCGCGCGCACCTCGGCGACGACCGGGTCGTCGGCGGGCCCGCGCGCCAGCACCGCGTCGAAGAGCTCGGCGATCAGAACGCTGTCCATCGTGGACGAGGACGCCACCGCCACCGCCTCGCCCGACGGGGACAGATAGTGGTTCTCCGGGGAGGTCGACAGTCCCGTCGGCAGCCAGTCGAGGCAGAACTCGGCGGCGCCGCGCAGGATCGGCCACACCCGGGGGTCGGCCGAGTCGTGGACCAGCCGGCACAGCCACACGCCGCCCAACGGCCAGAACGCCCACGCCGGGTCGGCCCGCCCGCGCCCGACCGGCGAGGTGAACGCCCATGCGTCGGTGTTGTGGTGGGCGGCCCAGCCCCGCGCGCCGTACACCGTACGGGCGGTGGCCCGGCCCTTGTCGGCCAGCGCCGCGAGCAGGTCGAGCACCGGCTCGAGGGTCTCGCCCAGGTCGGCCGTCGTGGCCGCCCAGTAGTTCATCTCGGTGTTGACGTTGAGCGTGTAGTTGGAGCTCCACGGCGGCCGCATCCGGTCGTTCCACAGCCCCTGCAGCGTCGAGGGCAGGCCGCCCGCCGCCGACGAGCTGATCGCCAGGTAGCGGCCGTAGTGGAAGAGCAGCGCGGCCTCCGGATGCGTGGGCAGCTCCAGCGTCGTCCGCCCGAAGATCTTCCCGTACGCCGCGACGTGCCGCCCGGTCAGCTCGGCCACCCCGCGCTCGTGAGCTTGATCGACGCGCTCCTGCGCCTGCCGCCGCGCGTCCTGCTCGTCGCCCCGCGGCTCGCGCCCGATCCCGTCGAAGGTGGTCGCGGTGGCGACGATGAGCTCGAACCGCCGCCCGTCGTGCCGCGCCCGCCCCACGACCGCGCCCCGCAGGGACGTCGAGCCCCAGACCGGTGCCAGGTCCGGCTCGTGCGGCGGCGGCATGTCGCTGGGCAGCCGCACGGTCAGCCAGTCGTCCCCGCCGCCCAGCACCCGCAGCGGCGACGACAGCGACCACGAGACGTCCATCGGCTCCCCCGCCTCGATGACGAGCACGAGCACGCCGTCGGGCTGCGAGACGAAACACCGGTGGACGACGGGATTGCCGTCGAGGCGGTAGCGGACCCGGTGGGTCGCCGTGCCCAGGTCGAGCTCGCGGTGGTAGTCGGTGACGCGGGCGTCGCCGATCGCCACGCGCAGGTCGGCGAAGGGCAGATAGGCCTGGGACCAACCGCCCTGCACCGCGAGCAGCCGCCGGTCGGCCCCGGCCGCGTCGCCGGCGGCCAGCGCTGCCCGCGCCCCGGCCAGGGCCTCGGCGGCGACCACGGGATCGATGTGGCTGTTGGCCGGCTCGCTGGCCGGACTGCCCGACCACGCCGTGCCGTCGTTGAGTTGCAGGTGCTCGCGGCCCGGCGTGCCGTAGACCATGGCCCCCAGCCGCCCGTTGCCGAGCGGGTACGCCTCGAGCCACTCCCGGGCCGGCTCCGGCGACCACAGACGCCGCTCGATCTCCATTCGTCGAGGCTATCGATATCCCGCTGCCTGCAGAGTGAACAGGCCGGCGTAGCGGCCGCCGCGGGCCATCAGATCGGCGTGGGCGCCCTGCTCGACCAGCAGGCCCTCGTGCAGCACGAAGATCTGGTCGGCGTGCTTGACGTTGGCCAGCCGGTGCGTGATGAGGATCGTCGTGCGGTGCCCCTGCCGGCTGCGGATGGCCTGGAACAACGCTTCCTCGGCGCGCGGGTCGAGCGCGGACGAGGGCTCGTCCATGATGAGCAGGTCGGCGTCGCGATAGAAGCCGCGGGCGGCGGTGATCCGCTGCCACTGGCCGCCGGAGAGGTCGTGCCCCTCCTTGAACGTGCGGTCGAGCAGGGTCCGGTAGCCGTGCGGCAGCGACTGGATCGTCTCGTGCGCGGCCGCCCGCAGCGCCGCGCCCTCGATGCGCTCCTGCTCGGCGTCGACGGCCAGGTCACCCATCGCGATGTTGGTGGCCGCGGTGTACGGCCACTTGTGGTGCTCCTGCAGCACGACGGCGATGCGGGCGATCAGGGCGTCGCGGTCCCAGTCGGCGACCGGGCGGCCGTTCCACTCGATCACGCCGTCGGTCGGGGCGCGCAGGGCGGCGATCATCGCGGCCAGGGTCGACTTGCCGGAGCCGTTCTCGCCGACGAAGGCGACGGTCTGCCCAGCCTCGATGGTGAGCGAGACCTGGTCGACGGCCGGGTTGTCGCGATCCGGGTAGCGCAGGCTGACGGCACGGATGTCGAGGCGTTCCAGGGCCGCCGGCTTCGGCTGGTCCTCCCGGTCGGCGCCGGGCATGTACTGCTTGGCGCGTTCTAGGAAGTTGACGTACTCCTTGAAGAACTGGCCGTCGGTGAACATGCCGTCGAGCTGGAACGTGATGGTCGACAGCGCCCGCTGGGCCGCCTGGACGGCGACCACACAGGTCACCGCGGCCGCGAGCGGGATGTGCCCGCCGGCCAGCAGGAAGCCGAGCAGCACCCACACCCCGCCCAGGCCGATGCCGCTGATCACCGCGCCGACGCTGGTGGTCGTGGTGACCCGGCGGGCCAGGGTCAGGTCCTCGGTGGTCTGGGCGCCCATCACCATGTCGTACTGGCCGAGCAGGAAGCCGCGCAGGCCGTACGACCGCAGTTCCGGAGCGGACTCGCGGTCGGCCATCTGGCGTTCCAGCACGAAGCGGCGGCGCCGGCGGACCGAGCCGGCCAGGTAGCTGGAGTACCGCAGGTGGCCGGCGCGCAGGGCGGCGTACCCGTTGGGAACGGTGGCGACGACCAGCGCGAGCAGCAGCAACGGGTTGATGAGGACGACCGCGACGGCCACGGCGGCCAGCCCGACGAAGCCGGCGAGCACGTTCGAGGTGTCGTGGACCAGGCCGTTGGCGGCGTCGCTGCCGCGACTCGCCCGTTCCATGTCGTCGGCGAAGGCGTCGGCGTCGAACGCGTCCAGGCGTACGGCGGTGGTGGCCTCGAACAGGCGGCGCTCGGCGGCCTGGTTGACCCGGGGCGTGAGCCCGTTCTGGGCGTACCCGATCGCGATACCCAGCGCGCCCCGCAGCGCGGTGGCCGCGGCCAGCGCGATCAGTGCGGGCAGGGCCGCGCGCACCCGGTCGGGCGTCGGCCCACCGGCGAACAGCGCGACCAGCAGCTTCTGCGTCGACAACAGCCCGAACGTGGCCATGGCCCCGCTGCCGAGCGTGGCCAGGCCCACCACAGTCGTCCGCATCTTGTCGGCCCGCCAGGCCAGAGCGATCGCCTGGCGTACGAACTGGGGAAGCTCGGCGAAGACGCCGAGCACCCCGGTCTCGGCCCGTCGGCGCACGCCGTGCTCCCACCAGGCGTTGCGTAGTTCCGGCAGCACTGTCTCGTTGGTGACGCTCACAGACACCCCGCTCCTCGTGGGACCCGGCACCCTCCACACTCGCCGAGCGACGGGCTGCTGTCGCCTCCCCGAAAGAGTTAGGCACGTGTCCATCTGACGTGAATCAACTCACCACCGACCGGATCCACTTCCTGCTGCCGGCCGGCGCCGACGACGGCTTCGGCGCCTGACGTTCCCTCAGGCCGCGAGCAGGTCCTCGCGCAGCGCCGCGGCCGGGCGGCGTCGATGACCGCCGGCAGCACCGGATTGGCCTGGTTGCGCCGGATGAAGCGGACGACTTGGTGGTGGCTCTCCTCCTCCAGCTCGGCGAGCTATTGTTCCGGCTTGAACGAAGGGCGGATTCACCTGTGCCGCCCACTGGAATGCCCGTGAAGGTTCCCATGCAGCACCACAATTCGACCGAATCATCCGCGCGTGCCTTCCGGGCCGCCGTCGAGATGCTGGCCACGTCGCGCGGCGGGCGTCCGCGCGGCCGCCGCCCCGCCGCCACCCGGCTCGGCCTGACCGGCGGCGAGGAGCAGCATTTCATGGTGGCCGAGCTCGAGGGCCGCACCTCGACCGGCTCCGTCCCGCACGACCTGGCCCTGGTGCGCCGGCTGGCCAGCGACGAGGCCGGCACGTTCGCCCGGGTCGTCGGCCTGGCCTTCGGGGTTCCGGACGAGGTCGTGGCCCGCGTCTACACGGCCGAGGCGATGGCCAATCCGCAGATCGGGGCGTACGTGGCCGAGACGACCACCGGCCTGGTCGTCGCGGCCGGCGCCGGGCTGCTGACCCCGGGCCATCTGGGCATCGCCAACGTCGGCACCCTGCCCGGGCACCGCGGGCAGGGCTACGGCCGGGTGCTCACCGAGGCGATCCTGCGCCGCGGGCGGGCCGCCGGGGCACACACCGCCTACCTGCACACGAGCGACGACACCGTGCTCTTCTTCGAGCGGCTCGGCTTCACCGCACGCGCCGGCTGGACGATGCTCACCGCCGCTTAGGTGGCGGCCGGACGGTCAGGCCAGGGGCAGGGTCGTGGCGATGGGCCAGGCGACCAGCAGCGAGCCGGTCAGCGCGACCACCCAGGCCGGCGCCGCGCCCGCCCGCAGCACCGCCGACAGGCCCGCCTGGATCACCATCAGCACGCCCAGCAGCGGCACGACCAGCAGGATGAAGCCGGGGGCGACACCGGCCACCGCGGCCGTGGTCAGGACGACCACGGCGAGGACGGCGCCGATCAGGTCGTTGCGCAGGGATCCGCCGGCCAGGCCCAGCACCGCGAATCCGGCCCACAGACCCAGTAGCGCCCACCGGTGGGCCCCTACCGGGACCGCATAGGTGAAGCCGAGGTGCAGCGGCACGGCGATCGTGGCTCCGGCGTAAGCGACGGTCAGCGGCCCCACCCCCAGCCGGGCCACGGCCGGGAATCCCAGTAGCAGGCCGAGCAGCAGCAGGCCGGACGCGACGAGGCGGCGCAACGGGGACGGCAGCGGCTCGTCGCCGGGGCCGAGCCAGTCGGCGGTGAGGCGGTGGGTCGCCGGCGCGTACAGGACGGAGATGTGCTCGACGCCGGGCACGACGAGCGCCCGGCGATCGGGCCGGGCGCCCGCTACCGCTTCGGCGGCGGCCGCCCGGAAACCGGGGAACTCCAGTCCGCCGGTCAGCAGGAGCAGGCGAGCCGGCTGGTCTTTCGGGACGGGCGCCGCGCCGGGCAGTGAGATCGCCACGGTGGCCCCGATCCGCGGGTGTCCCGCCGCGTACGCCGTCACCGCGCCCGCGCCCATCGAGTGGCCGACCAGCGCGAGCCGGCTGCCGTCGACGCCCGGCAGGCCGCGCAGGTGGGTCACCGCCACGTCGAGGTCGTACTGCAGGTCGGTGGGTGACCGCGTGTTCGCCCCGTGCCCGTCCAGGTCGGGCAGCACGACCGTCCAGCCGCGGGCGGCCAGGGTGTCGCCGAACTGGGCCATCAGCCGGGCCGACCCCGCGTAGCCGTGCGCCACCACCACGCCCGGGCCGGGCGGCGACCCGGCCGGGCGCACCACGTCGAGCGGGACGCCGCCGACCACCACGTGCTCTCGTTCCAGACCACCTCCGGCGCGGACCAGCAGCAGACCGCCCGTCAGGGCCAGGACGAGCGCGAGAAGGGGCAGCCACCACCGCCGGATCCGATCCACACCGGACGGTACCGCCCGCCGGTCTCCGCGCACCCGGTCATCCCAGCGTGATCCAGTAGCGCCGGACCGGGCCGTGGCCGGTCTCGATGATGTTCTCGAGGACGCCGCCGTTGCGTTCGATCGTCCGGGCCGACGCCACGTTGCCGGCCAGGCAGGGGATGAGCACCCGATCCAGGCCGAGGGCGGCGCGGGCTTCGACCAGCATCCGGGCCAGGGCCCAGCCGGCGAGCCCGCGTCGTCGCGCCGACGGCCGCACCCCGTACCCGATGTGCCCGAGGTCGGATTCCCAGTGCCGCAGCGCGATGCCGCCGAGCACCCGGCCGTCCTCGACGATCCATCGCGGCGAGCCGTGCCGCTCGGGCGGGCAGGGGGTGCCGCTGGGGTGCGTGTGCCGCAAACGGTTGCCCACCCACACGGCGAACCCGTCAGCGGTTTCCACGTCGTCGTCGGGACCCAGCCCGAAACCGTCCTCGTGCAGACCCGGCCCCCACTCGTGGTGGCAGTCGAGGAAGGCGTCGTGCAAGCGGGTGGTCGGAAGGATCAGCTCAGCCATGCGGCGACGGTAGCCAGGCGTGGACCGCCGGTCGACCGGCCTTTTCGCGGCGTCAGATCCACCGTGCGCGTGTCGGCCGCCTTCCGTTCAGGGAGGCACGGACGGCCTCCGGCACCTCGGCGACGACCCTGTCAGATACTCCGGAGACCGGCCCTGGCACCGATATCGCGCGGGCGCCGTCGACGGCTCTGAGCGCTCGGTGTGATCCCGGGCACACCGGAAAATCGGCGGCGGGTCCGGCCCGCTCCGGGTAGCGTTCCCGCCATGTCGACCGCCTCGATGAGGTTGCGTTCCGGCCGCTGACGGCGGCCGGAGCTCACTGAAACCCAGCTTCTGCACCGCCGTCCTGGTGTCCTCACCGGGCGGTGCGCATCGCGCTGCCCGGCTCCCAGACGAGCCGAGAGCAGACCGTGAAGACTCTTCAATCCCATGTACGGGCCGAAAGCCTGCGCGTCGTGCGGGGCGACCGCGTCGTCCTCGACGGCGTCGACGTGACCGTCTCGACCCGGTCGCGGCTGGCCGTGGTCGGTCCGAACGGCAGCGGCAAGACGACGCTGCTGCACGTCCTGACCGGCCGGATCGCACCGGGCCGGGGCACGGTGCACCGGGCCGGCACGATCGGCGTCGCCGAGCAGGAACTCGCGGCGGGCAACGGGGAAACCGTCGGAACCCTGGTCGCGCGGGCGATCCGGCCCGCGCACCTCGCGCTGGAACGACTCGACGGTGCGCTCCGCACGATCGAGGCGGACCCCACCGCGTACGAAAAGGCCTTGGACGAGGCGACCCGGCTGGACGCCTGGGATGCCGAGCGCCGCGTCGACATCGCACTCGAGGCGCTGGACGCGTGCACCGACCGGGAACGCCGCCTGGACACGCTGTCGGTGGGCCAGCGGTACCGCGTGCGGCTGGCGTGTGTGCTCGGCGCCCGGCCCGACCTGCTGATTCTCGACGAGCCGACCAACCACCTGGACGCGGGCGGCCTGGCCTTCCTCACCGAGCGGCTCCGGCAGCATCCGGGCGGCGTCCTCGTCGTCACGCACGACCGGGCGTTGCTGCGGGACGTCGCCGAGGAGTTCCTCGACCTCGACCCGGCGCCGGACGGGCGGCCCCGCCTCTATGCGGGCGGTTACCGCGGCTGGCAGGTGGGACGGGCTCGGGAGCGGCAGCGCTGGGAGCAGGAGTACGAGTCCCAGGTGGCCGAGCACCGGCGGCTGAGCGAAGCGGTCGACGAGGCCCGGGGCCGGCTCAGCACGGGCTGGCGGCCGGACAAGGGCGTCGGCAGGCACAAGCGGCAGAGCCGGGCGCCGGGGATCGTGCAGGCGTTGCGCCGCCGTCAGGAGGCCCTCGACGCGCACCGGATCACGCTGCCGCCGCCACCGCGGCCGCTCCGCTTCCCGCCGAGCGACACCCGGGCCGGGGCGCTGCTGATCGACGCCCCGGACGTCATGGTGCCGGGCCGGTTGCGGTCGCCGGTGACCGTACGGCTGGCCGGCGGGGAGCGGCTGCTGGTGACCGGGCCGAACGGGGCGGGCAAGTCGACGCTCCTCGCCGCACTGGCGGCTGTGGACGGCGCGCGGGTCGGCTACCTGCCTCAGGAGGCGCCCACCGACGGCGCCCGGATATCGCCCGGACAGGTGCGGCGACGGCAGCTCGAGGAGATCCTCGCCACCCGGCCCGACGTGCTGATTCTCGACGAACCGACGAACCACCTGTCGGCGTCGGTCGTTGACGAGTTGACCGCGGCGTTGCGCGACACCCCGATGGCGGTGGTCGTCGCGACCCACGATCGGCAGATGCTGGCCGACCTCGCGACCTGGCCGCGGTTGGTGATCAATTCCTCAGAGGTGCAACCCGAGCCGTAGGCCGCATCGTCATGGGGTGCGGAGGGCTCTTGATGATGCGCATTTACCGCTGGGCCGTGGCGGTGCTCGTGACGGGCACCCTCGCCGCCTGCGACTCGGCAGCGACCGAACCGCCACCGGTCGCACCGGAGCAGCCGGCGGCGTCCGTCCCGGCGCGCGTGGTCGCGCCCTCCCGGTCCGCGCCCCGGCCCAAGCCGATCGCCTACCCCGAGCGGGGCGCCGGCCGGTGGCGGTTCGCCCCGGCCGGCACGGCGACGGCCGGCCGGGGCGGGCGACTGCTGCGCTACCGCGTGGCCGTCGAACAGGGCATCACCGGCGTGCCCGCGGTCACCTTCGCCGCGGCCGCCGAGGCCACCCTGGCCGACCCCCGCGGCTGGATCCGCGGCCGCCAGTGGCGGTTCCGCCGGGTGGGTCCGGGCCAGCCGTACGACATGACGCTCTACCTGGCCACGCCGATCACCCGCGACAGGCTCTGCGACGACGTGCCCGAGGGCTACACCTCGTGCCGCAACGGCGACAAGGTCGTGCTGAACGTGGCCCGCTGGGCCCGGGGCGTGCCGTTCTACCGGGGCGAACTGGCGGCGTACCGGCAGTACATGGTGAACCACGAGGTCGGGCACCGGCTGGGGCACGGCCATGAACGCTGCCCCGCGAAGGGTGACCCGGCGCCGGTGATGCAGCAGCAGACCCTCGGCATGCACGGCTGCACCATCAACCCGTGGCCCTACCCGGACGGCGCCCTCTGGCGGGGACCGTCCGGGCAGTACGACGACGAGCCGCCGGTCAGATCCCGTACTCGTTGAAGAAGTAGAGCCAGAGCTCGCTGCGGGTCGGGAACGACGGGATGGCGTGCCGCAGCCGGGTGACCGGCACCTCGCCCACGATGGCGACGGTGGCGGCCTGCAGGAACTCGGCCACCGCGGTGCCGGTGACGGTGACGCCGACGAGCACCTGGCGATCCTCGTCGACCAGGAAGCGGGCGGTGCCGGCGCCGCCACCCGAGTAGGAGCCACCCGCGTTGGCCTCGGTGCCGACGTCGACCACGCGTACCCGCAGACCGGCCCGCCCGGCCGACGCCATGGTGTGCCCGACGGCGGCGACCTGCGGCGACGTGAAGATGACACGCGGCGAGCCCGGCCCGTCGGCCAGGTGGTCGGCCACCATCGGCCGGCCCAGGATCTCGCCGGACGCGATCGCCGCCTGATACTTCGCCATGTGCGTGAACAGGGCCCGCCCGTTGAGGTCGCCGATCACGTACAGCCAGTCCTGCCCCGGCACCCGCATGTGCGCGTCGACCTCGACGTACCCCTCCGGCTTGACTCCCACCACCTCGAGGCCCAGGTCAACCGCTTGCGGCGTACGACCGGTGGCGACCAGAAGCTCGTCCGCGCTCACCGTGCTGCCGTCGCCCAGCGTCACCGTCACCCCCGAGGCGTCCCGCCGCGCGGCGGTGGGCCGCTGCCCGAGCCGGACGTCGACCCCCTGCTCGACCAGCCGCGCCGCCACCTGCTCGCCCGCGAAGTCCTCCTCCTTGGGCAGCACCCGCCGCCCGGCCACCAGCGTGACCCGGGCGCCGAGGGACACGTACGCCTGAGCCATCTCCGACCCCACGACGCCCGCCCCCACAATGATCAGCGAGGCCGGCACCCGCTCCGCCGTGGTCGCCTCCCGGTTGGTCCAGGGCGCGACGGCATCGATCCCCTCGATATCCGGCAGCGCGGCCCGGGTGCCTCCCGCCAGGATGACCGCCCGGCGCGCCTCGAGCACCTCGTCACCCACCGCAACCTGGCGCTCCCCCACGAGCCGCCCCCAGCCCCGCACCAGCGTGACACCCCGGTCGGTGAGCCACGGCACCTGCCCCGAGTCGTCCAGGTGCCCGATCAACTCGTCCCGGCGCCCCAGCACGGCCGCCACGTCGAGCCCGCCGGTGACCGCCTCCGCCGCCCCCGGCACGTGCCGGACCTCTTCGAGCAACTCCCCCGGCCGGAGAAGCGCCTTCGACGGGATGCAGGCGTAGAACGAACACTCCCCGCCGACCTTGTCCCCTTCCACGACCGCCACGCTCAGCCCGGCCTCAGCCAGCTTCCCCGCCGCAACCTCACCACCGGGTCCGGCCCCGACCACAACAACGTCAAAACTCTGCATGCCCCCAATGATCGACCCCCCGCTCCCGCCCTGACACCCGGTCTGCCCGTGGTCCCCGACACCAGGCGCTGTCGCCGCCCACCTCCTCCTCGCCTTCCGCCTCGCGTTCCAGGTCAGGCTGTGACGTGATGCAACCGGCTCACCAGCGCGGCGAGCTGATCGGGGGCCTCCAGGTGCGCCAGGTGCGCCTGCCCTGCCAGCTGATGCACGACGGCGCGCGGAGTGCGGCGGGCCACGTCGTCGAACGTGGTTCCGTACGGTGCTCGTCCGCGGTTGCGTTCACCCACGATCAGGTCGATCCGGGCGGCTTGTCGCGCGAACTCCTGCGGTTGCGGAGCGTCGTTGACCGACCGGGTCTCGTGGTAGATCGGCGAGCTGACCTTACGCAGGCCGTCCCAGAGCGCGGTGTCGGATCGCAGCGAATCGATGATCGGGCCGGGCATGCCGGTGACTTGCCCGAGCGCGACCGCGACGCTGAGCGCCAGCCGGCCCGTCTCGTAGCGCCACGATCTGCGTCGCACGAGCGGGTGAGGCTAGGGCTGGGGCACCCGGGGGAAGAGGCGGCGGGCGGCTTCGCGGCTGCGTGGGGAGCGGCGGGCTGTCAACCGGGTCGCATGGCGGTGGCGCAGGGCCGGGGCACAGCGGGCGGTGGCCGTCGGGCGACGGGCGTCGCGGGGCGGCCACCCGTGGGGGTTCATCAGTGCACCTGCTTCCGTACGGGGACACGCAAGTTGACCGGGTGACGGGGTGACCGCGGCGGCGGATCTCACAGGGTGAACACCTGGGGGCGAAAACCGGCGCAACGGCTGACTTCGCTACCGTCGTCAGGGGGAGGTGCCACATGACCGTGATGGACATCCGGAAGGTCGGCGACCCGGTGCTGCGTCAGGTCGCCGAGCCGGTCACCGTGTTCGACGCGGAGCTGCACAGGCTCGTCGACGACCTCGGCGAGACCCTCGCCCAATCGCGCGGGGCCGGGCTGGCCGCTCCGCAGATCGGGGTCGGGCTGCGGGTTTTCGCCATCAACCCCGACCTGCCGGGCAACGACCTGGGGCTCGACCACCTCATCAACCCGGGCCTCGAGTTCCCCGACGACGAGGAGCAGTACGGCCCCGAGGGCTGCCTGTCGATCCCCGGCATCTATCTGGACACCAGGCGCCGCCTCAACGTGGTTGCCCGCGGGCTGACCAAGCACGGCGACCCGGTGCAGATCGTGGGCGCCGGCCTGCTGGCCCGGTGCGTCCAGCACGAGACCGACCACCTCGACGGGGTGCTCTTCATCGACCGTCAGGACGCCGACGGTCAGGAACGCCTCCTGGCCACCCTGCGCGAGGCAGCCTGGGCCGGCACGCGCCTACAGGTCAGCCCGCACTGATCAGGCGCGCAGGGCGGCGGCCGCCTGATCGATGGCCGCCTCCAGGTGGTCGATCCGCTTCGTCGTGATCATCAGGAGGATGCCGCCCTGGAGGCCGGCCAGCAGAGCGGCGCCGGCCTTCTCGACGTCGACGTGCGCGGCGACGTAGCCGGTGGCCTGGAGGCGGCGCAGACCCTCGATCAGCACCGCCTGCCAGTCCGCCATGAAGGCGACCATGACGGCCTGCGCCTCGGGCATGCGGCGGCTCGCATCGGCGTTGAGCAGGCCGAGGAGTGGGCACCGCAGGCCACGGTCGTGATACCAGGCCACCATGTCGTCGCGCCAGCGCTGCCAGCCGGCCCACGAGTCGAACCGGCGGAACGCCGCGGTCTGTTCCCGCAGCGCCTGTTCGGTCTCGTGCCGCGCGACGGCCAGGACCAGCTCTTCGCGCCCGCCGGGGAAGTAGTGGAACAGCTGACCCTTGCTGGTGGCCGTGCGCGCCATGATGTCCTCGAGCCGCATCTCTTCGACGCCGCTCTCGAGGATCTCGGCCGAGGCGCCGAGCACGATCCGCCGGCGGGTCTGTTCCCCCTTGCGGGTCAGCGTCCGCGTCGCCATGGAGGCCTCCTCGAGATGGTGAGCCCGTGCTCAGGAACCGGCGCCGTTGAGGACCGGGGGCGCGTAGCCGGCCGGCTTGTCACCGATGCTCAGCCCCGGACTGACCACCATAGCCTGGTACTCCGGGGTGAACATCGAGTACAGCTGCGGCGTCCGGGGCGCGCTGGCCTCGTCGAGCCGGCGCCGGGCGTCGGCCGGAATCTCGAAGTCGAGAGCGGCCAGGTTCCCCGCCAACTGCTTCTCGCTGCTGGCGCCGGCCACGGCCGAAGCGACCCCAGGCTGGGTGACCACCCAGTTCAGCGCCACCTGGGCCATGGGCCGCCCGAGCCCCTCGGCGACCTCCTCGAGCGCTCCGACGATCCGCCACGTGTTGTCGTCGATCTTCGGAGCGGCGACGCCGGGGTCGCCCAACCGGCCTTCGCCGACCACCCCCTGGCCGGCCCGCTGGTATTTGCCGGTGAGGATGCCGCCGCCCAGCGGACTCCACGCCGTGAGGCCGATGCCCAGATTCTGGGCCATCGGCGCGTACTCGTGCTCGACGTCACGCATCGTCAGCCCGTACGGAAGTTGCAGGGTGACCATCGGCGTCAGCGCGTGCGCCTCGGCATAGCTCTGCGCGCGGGCGGCGTACCAGGCCGGAACGTCCGACAGCCCGGCGTAGCGGATCTTGCCGGCGCGGACGAGGTCGTCGAAGGTCCGCACGACCTCCTCGACGGGGGTGATCCGGTCCCAGGTGTGCAGCAGGTAGAGGTCGAGGTGGTCGGTGCCGAGCCGCTTCAGCGACGCCTCGACCGCGCGGATCATGTGCTTGCGCCCGTTGCCGCTGGCGTTGGGGTCGCTCGGGTCCACGCTGTTGGTGTATTTACTGGTCAGCACGAGCCGATCCCGGTTGCCGGCCCGGGCGATCAGCCGGCCGAGTATCCGCTCGCTCTCGCCCGCGGTGTAGAAATCGGCGGTGTCGATGAAGTTCCCGCCCGACTCCACGTACCGGCGGAAGATCGGCTCGGACTCCTCCTCCGTTTTCCCGTACGCCGCGTGCCATCCACCGGTGCCGAAGTTCATGGTGCCCAGGGCGAGGCGGCTGACCCGCAGACCCGACCGGCCCAGAAGGTAGTAGTGGTTCATGCCGGCAACTGTGACCGCGCAAAAATGGACCCGCCAGTCCAATTCATCCGGCCGGAAACCACATGCCAGCCAGGAAAGTAGGTCGCAACGCGCTGCTGGGCGTACGTGGCGCCCTGGCCATCGCGGCCTGCAACAGGATCGTGGCGCGTGCCGGTCCGTCCGTGCTGCCCGATCCGGCCCTCTCGGACTGAGGCTCAGGCCAGGCCGGCGGCCATGTCCATGAGGCGGCCCAGCACCGCTTCGCCGCCGGTGCGCACGCCGTCGTGCTCGTACTCGTTGGTGATCCACGTGCGGACGTTGCCGACCGCGGCCGCCGTCTCGAGTGAGAGCCCCATGTCCACGTACATGTCGTCGGCGTAGACCGCGGCGACGACCGGGACCTCGTTGGCCGCGAGCTGCCCCAGATCGTAGAGCGGCGGCCAGTCGCCGGCCCCGGCCAGCAGATCGGCGGCGCCGGCGAAGGGGCGCAGGGCGGCGATCTGCTCGAACATCCAGGGGTACATCATCTCGCCGGTGAACAGCAGCGGGTCGGCGTCGGCGGCGAACTCGGGCCGCTGCGCCAGCGCCCGGGCCGCCGCCCAGCCGGTCGGCGAGCCGCCCGCGCCGCCGTAGCAGTATTCCTGCAGCGCGAACAGCGGCTTGTCGACGAAGCCGGTGAGCGCCAGCACCTCGTGCAGGAACGTCGCCGACAACCGGTCGCCGTGCCAGGCCTCGTCGAGCAGCCAGTGCACCTGCGCGTAGCCGTAGCTCATGCCGAAGACGTTGCCGATCGACCGGAACCGTTCGGCGGTCAGCCGATCGCCGTCGGGCAGGCGCACGTCCTCCGCCGTCAGGTGGTCGGCGATGCGGCGCACGGCAGCCACATCGCCGGGGAACTGCCGATAGAAGGCGGCGTTCTTGGCGGCCACCCGCGGGTAGGTGCGCGCGTAGACGTCGTCAGCCGTGGCCGTGAGCCCCGGCAAGCCGCCCGTGACATAGCACGTACGCAACGCCGAAGGCGCCTGCGACAGGTAGGTCATCGTCACGAAGCCGCCGTAGCTCTGCCCCAGCGTGTCCCACCGCTCGCCCCCGGCGAGCCGCGCCCGCAGCACCTCGGCGTCGGCCACGATGCTGTCGGCCCGGAACAGCCGCAGATAGTCGGCCAGCTCCTTCGCCGAGCGGTCACCCACCGACCCGGCCGTCAGGGGCGTGCTGCGCCCGGTGCCGCGCTGGTCGAGCAGCAGCACCCGGTGGCTCCGCACGGCCCGTGCCAGCCACCCCTCGGCCCGCAGCGGACGCGGCGACTTGCCACCCGGCCCGCCCTGCAGGAACACCAGCCAGGGCAGCCCCTCGCCGGATCTGTCGGCCGCGACGACCGCACGGGCGAAGACCTCGATCGTCTCGCCGCCCGGATCACGGTGGTCGAGCGGCACGGTCACGGTGTGGTCGGCGAAACGCAACCCCGGATGCGCAATCATGGCTAGACCCTAAAGGCGGCGTCTGACAAAAAGCACGCTGTCGGCACGGCCCCCGCCCGGAGCGGGCAACATGCCGATCTGGCGCGCCTCCACCTCGAAACCGGCCCGTTGCAGCGTTCGCTGCGAGGCGATGTTGTCGGCCGCCGTGCCCGCGACCACCCGCTGCAGCCGCACGTCGTTGAGCGCCCACCTCGTGACCAGCTCGACCGCCCGCCGCGCGTACCCGCGGCCGCGGAACGCCGGCAGGACTCCGTAGCCGAGCATGCCCTCGCGGTGGTGCGGCTGGAAGTAATACAGCGCGATCTGCCCGGCGAACGACCCGCTGCGCGCGTCGACGATGCTCATGGCGGCCACCTCCCCGGCCAGCCAACGACCTTCCGCGTACGCGAAAAGACGCTCGACCTCGGCCCGGGGCGGCGCCTCGGGCGGCACCGAGGTCGCCACCACCTCCGGCAGGCTGCGCAGCTGGTACCAGCCCTCCAGATCCTCCGGCCGCAGCGGCCGAACCCGGATCACCCCGTCGGTGAGCTCGCCGCCCGGCAGGTCGGGCAGCACCCGCGGCGCCGGCCCCTCGGGGTCGTCGGCCAGCCGCGCCCAGACCGTCATGTCCTGCCGGTCGGGCCCCGCACCCCGGGCTATCCCTTCCCGGCGGTATCCCAGGGCGATCACGTCCCGCTGGGCGGCGGGGTCGTCGAGCGGGAGGCGGATCTCGGAGCGGTACGGCGTGGTCACCCCGACAAATTACTGCGGTCCGGACCAGTCGGTGACGGCGGCCGCCGCTCGCACTCGGTGCGATCCCACTCAGGTGTTGGCGCCGCGGGCGGCGACGCGCCACCGGTCGACCTCGCGGCCCTCGGAGACGACGACCAGATCGTCGGCGAGGTTGACGGTGGCACAGACGTGGTTCGGGGCCACGCGTAGCACATCGCCGCGGGCGGGCACAGCGTCCGCGAACTCGATGGTGGCGTGGTGCTCGGAGAGGGCGACCACGCGCGCCGACGGGAAGTCCGGAAGGCGGCCGAAGCCGGTCGCCCAGGCCAGCCGGTCGGCGCCGAGGATCTTGCTGCCGGCGTCGACGATGGCCCGGTTTCCCGTACGGCTGACGACCGTCGCCGCCACGGTCAGGGCCACCGCGTCGAAGTCGCAGGTGCCCAGCTCGACCTGTTGCGCGTCGTTGAAGACGTACACGCCGGGCCGGATCTCGTTGAGCGGCCCGATGCCGGCCAGCCCCGCGGTCGGCGTGGAGCCGCCACTGCGAACCTCGGCGTGCGGATCGGCGTCGACCAGCGCGCGAGCCTCGTCGGACGCCGCCTGCTCCCGGAGGCCGGGCCCGTACCCGTGACCGGGGAAGGTGAAGATGCCGCGCACCCGGTGCCCGGCCTTCGCGGCGGCCTCGGTGAGCGCCGCGGCGCCGTCGGGCTGCACGCCGCTGCGGTGGTGGCCGCTGTCCACCTCGACCAGCACGTCGAGCGGCCCGACGGCCCGGGTCAGGGCGTCCGCGCTCTCGACGGAGTCGATGCCGACGCGCAGGGCGATCCGCTCGCTCAGGGCCCGCAGGCGCCGGGCACGCTCGGGCGAAGGCCAGACCGGGTACGCGATGAAGATGTCCCCAGCCCCGCCGTCCGCGAAGATCTCGGCCTCCCGCACGGTCGCCACCGTCAGTCCGGCCGCACCGAGCTCGATCTGCCGCCGCGCGATCTCCACCGTCTTGTGAGTCTTGGCGTGCGGCCGCAGAGCCAGCCCGCGCTCCCCCGCGCTCGCCGCCATGGCGCGCAGGTTCCGATCCATCACATCGACGTCGACGGCCACGTAAGGGGTCTCCACGTGCTCATGATCGCAGCCCGTAGACCATCCTAGGAACCTAGGCTCAGTCCTGACCGTCCGTCAGCGCAGGTCGGGGCGGCGCATCAGGCGGTCGAGGTCGTCGGTCAGGGCGTCCAGGCGGCGGATGCCGTCGTCGATCGTGTCGCCGGTGGGGCGGGACTCGAGGATCGGGGCCATGATGGCGTCGGTCTGCGTGGCGTAGTCGGCTTGAGCCGCGCTGACGGCGGCCACGATCTCGCCGGTGAGGTCGTCGAGCGGCAGCCCCGCCGCGTCGGGGTCGAGGCGCAGCTCGAGCACCTTGCCGCCGGGGCCGGTGCGGG
The DNA here is from genome assembly GCF_023717965.1 of Paractinoplanes hotanensis. Lineage (NCBI taxonomy): Bacteria > Bacillati > Actinomycetota > Actinomycetes > Micromonosporales > Micromonosporaceae > Paractinoplanes > Paractinoplanes hotanensis. The sequence goes on from NZ_JAMQOL010000001.1 coordinate 118,075, forward strand.
CCCGGGCGTAACGCTGCGGCGACACGCCCTCGCCGGCCGCGGCGGCCATGTCGGCCTGCATCCGGCTGACCCGGTCGAGCTGTTCCTGGGCGTACGCCGCGAGGTCGGTGAAATCGTGGAACTGCGGCATCGAGGGCCTCCCGCGGACATGCCATTCTGGTGCGATGGCGGTGAAGGACTACACCACGAAGGTCGCGCCCGCGTTCGACGGCCTGCTGGCCGGCGGCGAACGGCTGCTCGCCGCCGCGCCGCTGGTGCAGGACCCCGGCACGACCGAGGACGCCTCGGTGCGCGACGAACTGATCGACCTGCTGGACCCGACCATCCTAGTGGGACTGGGCACGTTTCCCGGCAACGCGGTGCAGCAGGCCGTCTGGGGCCGCGCGGTGATCGGCCCGCCGGGCGCCCAGGGGCGGCTGTTGCACGCGGCCATCGGGGCTGTGACCTCCCCCGCCGTGGCGGTGACCGACCGGCGCCTGCTGATCGTGGAGATCGACGTGGTGCCACGGGCGCACAGCGGCCTGGGTAAGTGGTTCGGTCCGTCCGATCAGGTCGCACGGGAGAGGTACGGGGTGGACAAGGTGGCTATCCTGGGTGCCGTCGCGGCCCCGGCCGGGGCTCTGCGCCGCGGAAGGCTGCTGGCCGGCTTCCGCGACGGGTCGGGCTGCATGCTGGTCTGTTCCCCGCCGAGCCTGGCGCCGGCGGTGGTCGAGGCGATCGGAGCACCCAGGGGGGAATAGCAGCGTGGGACAGCCGGTACAGGTCTATCTGGATTCGCTGTCCAGGTACGCCGCCGCGATGGACGAGCTGAGCGCGTCCTTCGACACCACCCGCCGCCTGCTGGTCGAGGCCGACGTCACGGAGGACAGCTTCGGCCTGCTTCCCGACTCGCGGGACTGCGCCGAGGTCTACGAGCAGCGCACCACCGACGGCCTCGAGACGCTGCGCAACGGCGCCGACGCGTTCGCCGACCTGAGCGACGCGTTCCGCGAGCTGCGCGAGGACTACGAGCGCACCGACCAGGCCGCCGCCGGCCGTCTCGGAGCGGGCAGGTGACCCGGGCCCCCAGCGGCGCCGACCGCATCGAGCAGTGGCTGGGCCCGGCCGGCGAGGCCTATGCGGTCATCAAGCCGATCGTCGCGTTCCTGTCCGACCCGCTCGACTCCGTGACGGGCGACCCCGATCAGTTGCGCGCGAAGGCCGAGGCCTGGCGGGCCGCCGCCACCCAGCTCGAGCAGCACGCCGAGGCCGAGCTGGCCGCCCGCAGGGATCTGTTGTCCTACTGGGAGGGTGACGCGGCCGCCGCCTTCAACCAGGAGCTGACCGAGGTCAACCAGTCGTTCGCCGAGATCGCCGAGCACTTCCGGGTGACCGCCGAGTTGCTCGACGGCTCGGCCGAGGCCGCCGCCCAGGCCCAGCACCTGGTCGAGCAGATCGTCCGCGAGCTGATCGCCTGGCTCATCGTGACGATCATCGTGGCGCTGGCCTCCTCGTTCATCACCGCCGGGGCTTCCCTGGCGGCGGGCGCCGCGGCCGGCGGCATCGAGGCCGCCGTGGCCGGCACCCGCGCCGCCACGGTCGGCATGAAGCTGGCCACCCTGTTGCGCAAGGTCGCCGCGTTCCTCAAGAAGATGAGCGAGTTCGCCAAGGCCTACAAGCTCACCAAGATCCGCAGTGTGGGCGCCAAGAACTGGGTCGGCGCCCGCTACGCCACCAAGGAGGGCTACCAGCTCCTCGCGACCAATTGGGTGATCAAGAAGGCCATCGTGCAGCCCACGCTCGGCCCCTCGATCGACAAGGTCACCGGCGCCGACGCCACGTGGAAGCTGCCGCAGGTCTTCTAGGCTGCGGCCGTCTCGGCCGGGTGCAGGTCGCCCATCTCGACGAAGAGCGCCGCGTTGAGCTTGAACGCGTGCTGCGACTCGGCCAGCAGGTCGTCCAGCGCGGCCGGGGCCAGCACGGACGGCAACAGGTCGAGGCGCTCGCGGTAGGCGGTCTTGTAGGCCTTGGCGTCCGGGATCCCGTCGAAGGTGTAGAACGACACGCCTTCGGCGCCCAGTCCGTACGTACGGGAAACCGACCGGCCCACCATGCGGCCGCCGCTGAGATCGCCCAGGTAGCGGACGTAGTGGTGGGCGATGAAGTGCGCCGGCGAGGTGTGGCAGTGCTCGCGCAGGCGCTCGACGTAGCGCTTGGTGGCCGCCACGGGCTCGACCGCCGCCGCGCCGAGGTGGGCCACGTCGGCCTCGAGCGAGGGCACCCGGGCCAGCACGGGATCGGCGAAGCCGGCTGCGACGGCGTCGGCCCGCATGGACGCGGAGGCGGCCTCGAGCTCGCGGTAGATGTGCAGGTACTGCGCGGTCAGGGCGGCATACCCGGCGTACGGGACCTCGCCGGCCATCAACCGCGAGATGAAGCTGCGGGTCTCGGCTTCGCGGTGCTGGACCATGGTGGCGCGGCGGATCCGGGCGGCGAACTCGTTCAAGGCCCACAACCTTTCGGTACGGATTAGGTAAGCCTCACCTGAACCTCACCGCCAAAGCAAGATCACGAGGGTCTTGACATTCGGGCAGCGGGGCTGCCGAATCCGGCCGCGCCGCCGCCCGGCAACCACATCAGTCGTCGTCGCGGCCGTGGTGGTCGTCATCGTCGTCGTGCCGGTCGTCGTCGCCCCGGCCGCGGTCGTCGTCACGGTCGCGGTCGCGGTCGTGGTCGGTCACGGCGCCGGTCCTGCGGTCGATGTCGAGGTCGTGCTCGACGCCCTTGAAGTAGATCTCGATCTCCCAGACGGCCCGGCCGTGCTCGGTCTCCGCCTCCACCTTCGTCACCCGGCCACCGCCCACGGTGGACAGTGCCTTGGCCCGGGCCTGCTCGGCCGAGATCGAGGCCGCCGCTGTGCCGGCCGCGCTCCCCAGGCCCGACGACGCCGAGCTGCTGCTGGTCCGCGGGCTCGGCGTGACCGACCCCGGCTCGACGGTGACGAACGGCGACGGAGTGGAGTCGTCGTCGAGGTTGCCGTCGCCGCGGAAGTCCTCCGCGGAAGAGGAGGACGAGGACGGTGAGGACGGTGAGGAGGACGCGCTGGGCGAGGCGAACGGCGACGGGGTCGAGCTGTCGTCCCCGCCGGCCGCGAGGGCCGTGCCGGTGAGGCCGATGACAGCCGCGGCTCCGGCAGCGGCGGCGATGACGTACGAGCGCTTCATGATGTTTCCTCCCGGTTGTTTCGTCGTGACACCAGGAGAATGCCGCGTTCTAGGATAGCGGCGCGCCTCAAGATCCCTAAGGCGCGGTTAAGGAATGTCCGGACGGGCCGGTACACGCAGCCGACCTGTCCGAATTCCGAAACGGATGTCCCGATGCAGCGCCCGGGCGGGACCTTCGCCGTCGAAGTGGCTCTATATCTCCTCGTACCGCTCCTTGCCGGTGCCAGGATTTTGTCAGGTGAGGAAGGCCCGTCCACCAGCGGTTTTTCCCCGGCTCCGGTGTCCATGACGCATATGCGTACGGCAGTTACAAGAGAGAGGGGATACCACCCCATGCCTTTGACGACGAGCTCCGCCAACGGGCGGGCCACCGATCACGCGCGGACCGCCCGGCCGGTGTCGGCGCCGGTCGCGACCAAGGCGGCGCGCGGCGGTGACACCGACGCGAACCGGCGCCAGGCCCGTTCGGTGGCGAAGCAACAGCAGGCGGCCGAGCGGATCGCCGCCGCCACCGCCGAGATCTCCGCCCAGAACGCCGAGGCCGCCGAGGCCTCCCGCCAGCTCACCGAGTCGATGCAGCAGATCTCGGCCGGCGCCGAGGAGGCGTCGGGCGCGACTCAGCAGAGTCTCGCCGCGATGAACCAGGTCGAGGAACGGGTCGGGCGCCAGGAACAGACCACCCAGGAGATTGCCCAGCTCAGTCAGGCGCTGCAGAACCTGCTCAACGAGACCCGCTCGGGGATCAACGGTCTGCTGGCGAACGTCGACAGCGCCGCCACCCGCCAGAGCACCTCCGTCGTGACGATCACCGAGCTGGAGAAGCAGGCCGACGAGATCGGCGAGATCGTCAAGACCGTCGCGCACATCGCCGATCAGACGAATCTGCTCGCCCTGAACGCCGCGATCGAGGCGGCGCGAGCGCGTCAGCACGGAAAGGGCTTCGCCGTGGTGGCGGACGAGGTCCGCACTCTTGCCGAGACCAGCGAGCGCAGCGCACGGCAGATCCGGGATCTCATCGACGAGGTACGCGAGGGGGTCACCGCGATCGCTACCGGTGTGCAGCAGTCGGCTGACACGTCGCGCGGTGAGGTGGAGAAGGGTAAGTCCATCACCTCGCAGCTGGAGAGCATCCGGGCCGACATGGGCACGATCATGACGGGCGCCACCGAGATGGCGAACGCGGCGCAGCAGTCACGGCGTTCCGCGGGTGACGCGAAGAGCCTGTCCGAGCAGATCGCGGCGGCGGCGGAACAGCAGTCCGCCGCGTGCGAGGAGTCCCTGCAGACGGTCGGCCAGCAGACCCAGGCGTTGCGGCAGAGCGAGCAGGCCGCGGAGGAGCTCTCCGAGATCTCCGATGGCTTGCGAAGCAGCACCGACATCAGCAAGAGCGCCGAGGAGGTCGCGGCCGCGGCCGAGGAGCTGTCGGCGGCCGTCGAGGAGATCAACCGCGCGGCCACGCAGATCAACACGGCGATCACCCAGATCAATACCGGTGCCCGCACGGCCGCCGAGAAGGGCCAGCAGACGGCTGAGGCGGTCAACCAGATCGAGCAGGGCGCCCAGCTGTCCGCGAGTCGCGGCGGCGCGGCGGTCGAGCGGTCGGACATCATTCTCACGTCGCTCGGCGAGAACAAGTCGGCGGTCGACTCGATGATCGAGGCGATCGGGACGGCGGCCCGGGACGGCATCGAGAACGTCCGCCGGGTCAGCGAGCTCGAGCAGATCTCCCGTCGAATCGACAAGATCGTGGACGCCATCGCGAACGTGTCCATCCAGACCAACATGCTGGCGGTCAACGGGTCGGTCGAGTCGGCGCGGGCCGGCGAGTTCGGCAAGGGCTTCGCAGTGGTCTCCACGGACATCCGCAACCTGGCCCGGGACTCGGCGGACAACGCGGACCGCATCAAGGACCTGGTCAAGGCGGTACAGGACCGGATCGTCGAGGTCCGTGGCGACCTGGAGGAGACCAGCCGGCAGGCGCTTGCCGAGGCGGAGGCGGCGAAGGCCACGACCGCGCGGCTCGAGGAGATCGAGCGGGACATGCAGCAGGTCCGGTCCGGGAACTCCGAGGTGAAGGAGTCGGCTGAGCAGATCGCCGACGTGCTCGGTGAGGTGAAGACCGGCCTCGAGCAGATCTCCACGGCGGCCAGCGAGGCCGAGCAACTGGCCGCGCAGGCTTCGACCGCGGCCCGCGAGCAGGCGCAGGGCGCCGAGGAGCTGGCCGCCGCGGTCGAGGAGATCGCCGCCCTGGCCGACGAGTTGCAGAACGTCGGCTCCTAGGCAAGGGGATCGCACTGATGAGCAGCGACGAGGATCTGACGGCCGGCGAGGAAGCTGCCGACGACGACAACGGCTACGTCACGTTCGACATGGCCGGGGAGCGGTACGCCTTCCCGATGAGCCGGGTTCAGGAGATCATCCGGATGCCGGCCGTGGTGAAGGTGCCGCTCGGCCCACCCTCGCTGGAGGGACTGGCCAACCTGCGGGGCCGGGTGCTGCCGGTGGTGAGTCTGCGGGACTGCTGCGACATGGAGCAGGCGCCTCACGACGAGACCACCCGGGTGATCGTGGTGGACGGCGGCGTGCCGCTCGGCTTCGTGGTCGACCGCGTGGCCAGCGTGATCAGCGTCGACCCGGCCGCGATGGAGTCGGGCGAATCGGTGCAGTCCACCGTGCGCTCGGACGTGCTGGTCGGCGTGATCAAGGCGGACGGCGGCGACATGACGACGATCCTCGACGTGGACCGTCTGGTGGGCAGCCAGTTCGACCACCTCGCGTCCCGGGCCGGGAGCACGGACAGGGCGGCGTCGAGCCGGCCGATGAGCGAACGCGACGACGCGGACGCCGAGCTGGACGACACGCTCGAGCTGGTCAGCTTCGCGGTGCAGGGTCAGGAGTACGCGCTGCCGATCGACCAGGTTCAGGAGATCGTGCAGGCGCCGGAGTCGATCAGCCATGTGCCGAACGCGGGCAGCCGCGTGCTCGGCGTGGTCGACCTGCGGGGGCGGCTGTTGCCGGTGGTGAGCATGCGACGGGTGTTCGGCCTGCAAGTCACGCCGTTGGAGCCGCAGAACCGGATCGTCGTGGTCTCGATCGACGGCGGCGTGGTCGGCGTGGTGATGGACACGGTCCGCGAGGTGCTTCGCGTCCCGCACCAACTGGTGGCTCCGCTGCCGGGGTTCATGGCGGGCGACGGCCGCAGGAGCGAGGTCGAGTCGGTCTGCCGGCTCGAGGACGGCAAGCGTCTGGTCTCCGTGCTCAGCGTCAACCGGATGTTCGACTCCCCGGAGGTACGCAACGAGATCGCTGAGCACCAGGGGCACGACGACCCGCCACAGACTGACGAGGAGCAATCAATGGCCGACGACGGCAGGGGCGACGAGGAGTTGTTCGTCGTGTTCCGGCTCGACGACGAGGAGTACGCGGTCGACGTCGACACCGTTCAGGAGATCATCCGGGTCCCGGCGGCGCTGATCCGGGTGCCGAAGTCCTTCGACTTCGTCGAAGGGCTGGTCAATCTGCGCGGCACAGTGCTGCCGGTGGTCGACCTGCGCACCCGGCTGGGCCTGCCACGCGGGGAGCGCGACGAGCGTCAGCGCATCGTCGTGCTGATCATCGGCGGGGTCCGCACCGGCTTCATCGTGGACTCGGTGGCCGAGGTGGCCCGGGTCGGCCGGCAGGTGCTGGAGCCGGCGCCGCAGCTGTCGGCTGAGCAGGCCCGGCTGGTGTCGCGGGTGGCGAACCTGCCCGAGCAGAAGCGGATGCTGCTGCTCGTACAGGTCGACCAGTTGCTCGCGGCCGAACAGGCCGCGGCCCTGGAGGAAGCTGCGCTGATCGAAGCCGTTCCCAGCGACGACCTTGTCGCTGTCTGAGCGGAGAGTTCGCGTGCCGACAACATCCGTCCTGGTGGTCGACGATTCGGCCTTGATGCGCCGGGCGGTCAAGGGCATCCTCGAGGAGGGTGGCTTCGAGGTCCACACGGCCCGCAACGGCGTCGACGCCCTGGACCAGCTGACCCGCGTACGGCCGGATGTCGTGACCCTCGACATCAACATGCCGGAGATGGACGGCATGACCTGCCTCGCCAAGATCATGGCGGAGCATCCCACCCCGGTCGTCATGCTGTCGTCGCTGACCGAGAAGAACGCCCTGATCACCTTCGAGGCGCTCGAGCTCGGCGCGGTGGACTTCGTAGCCAAGCCGGGCGGCACGGTCTCGCTCAACATCGACGAGGTCGCCGCCGAGATCGTCGGCAAGGTTCGCGCCGCGGCGACGGCGCGGATCGGCCGGGCTCGCGGCCTGCGTGAGCGCCTCCGGTCCGCGCCCGCGCAGACGGCCGCGACCCGGCCCGGCCAGTCCGGCGAGGTCGACCTGGTGCTGATCGGCTCGTCGACCGGCGGTCCCAACCTGCTCGCCGACCTGCTGCCGCGACTGCCGGCCACACTGGGCGCTCCGGTGGTCGTCGCGCAGCACATCCCGGCGTCGTTCACCGCCACCCTGGCGCGCCGGCTGGACGACCTCTGCCGGCTGCGGGTGCACGAAGTCGACCGGATCATGAACGCGGAACGTGGCCACATCTACCTGGGCCGGGGCAGCAACGACGTGGTCGTGGCCCGGCGCACGGACAGCCTGATCGTCAAGAGCGTGCCGGCCGGCGCCGAGTACCGGTGGCACCCGAGCGTGGATCGCCTGGTCAACTCGGCGCGCCGGCACGTGCCGGCCGAGCGGCTGGTCTGCGCCCTGCTGAGCGGCATGGGCGACGACGGCGCGTCCGAGATGGCCGAGGTGCACGCCGGTGGCGGACGGACGATCGCCGAGTCCGAGGAGACCGCCGTGGTGTGGGGCATGCCGGGCGAGCTGCACCGGCGGGGCGGAGCCACCGTCACCCTGCCGTCGTACGACATCGCGGAGCGCCTCGCCGACTGGGTCCGCTGAGAGAAGACGGCTGGGTCCGCTGAGAGAAGAACAGAGGGGAGACACCGTGGGACTCGTCCGCCGTGACGCGCCACCGCCCGAGGAGACAATCGCACCGCCGACCACCGGTACGTTGATGAGCCAGCTCGACGACGCCGACCCGGACTGCCGCCGGGAAGCGGCGCTCGGTCTCGGCGGTGTCGCCGAGGCAGTGCCCGCGCTGCTGCGCCGGATCGCTGTCGAAACCGAGCCCCTCGTGTGCGACGCCGTGCTGACGACGCTCGCGGCACACGACACCGCGACGGTCGCCGAGGGCCTCGGTGCACACCTTGCCAGCGACGACGCCGGCTTGCGGACGGCCGCGGCCGAGGCACTGGCCACCATGCCGGTCTCGGTGCCGGCGATCATTCCGGGACTGCTCGCCGACCCCGACCATGACGTGCGGGTGATGACCGCGATGGTGCTGGCCGACCTGCCGCACCCCGATTCCCAGGACTGGCTGGCACAGATGATCGCCCAGGACACCCACCCGAACGTGGTCACCGCGGCGATCGACGCGTTGCTTCCGTCCCTCGGCCCCGAACACCATGATCTGCTGCGCGCGGCCGTGCAGCGGTTCCCGGACGACCCGTTCCTGCGGTTCACGGTCGAGGCGGCCCTGCGATGACCAGTGCGGCCACGGCCGGGGCCGGGCTGAGTGAGTCGGACTTCGAGAAGTTCCGGGAGTACTTCTACAAGCGCACCGGGATCCAGTTCACCTCGGCCAAGCGCTACTTCGTCGACAAGCGCATCGACGCGTGCATCCGCAACTCGCCGTACGACTCGTTCGCCTCCTGGTTCGCGGCACTGCGGCTCAACGACCGGCCCGAGCTGCAGCAGGAACTGATCAATCAGCTCACGGTCAACGAGACGTACTTCCTGCGGGAGGACTACCAGTTCGACTCGATGCTGCGGACGGCGCTGCCGGACGTGATCGCGATGCGGGGCGGGCCCAACCGCATCGTCGGGCCGGTCAAGATTCTCTCGTTGCCGTGCTCGACCGGCGAGGAGCCGTACTCGATCGGCATACGGCTGCTCGAGGAGTGGGACCTCATCGACCGGATCGACGTGGAGATCCACGGCGCCGACATCGACAGCGAGGTGCTCCAGCGGGCTCGGCACGCCAGCTACGGCGAGCGCTCGCTGCAACGCGTGCCGGCGAAGTGGCGGGCCAAGTACTTCACCTCGGCCGGCGCAGGTCGCTATCAGCTCGACGAGGGCATCCGTGGCGCTGTCACGCTGCACCAGGTCAACGTGTGCGACACCCTCGCCATGCGGGCCTTCCGCGAGTTCGACGTGATCTTCTGCCGCAACGTGCTCATCTACTTCGACGAGCTGTCGAGCCGGCGGGCGGCCGAGAACCTCTACGGCGCCCTGCGCCCCGGCGGCTACCTCTTCCTCGGTCATTCCGAGTCGATGAGCCGCATCTCGCCGATCTTCACGCCGGCGCGACTGACCGAGGGCATCGTCTATCAACGACCGATCGGAGCCAACCGATGACCGACAAGCGTCCCAAGGTGCTGGTGGTGGACGACGCCGCGACGGTGCGGCTCTATCACAGGACACTGCTGGACGAGGCCGGCTTCGAGGTCGCCGAGGCGGCCAACGGGCTCGAAGCGGTCGAGACGGCCCTGTCCACCGCGTTCGACCTGTTCGTCATCGACGTCAACATGCCGAAGATGAACGGCTACGCCTGCGTCGAGACCCTGCGGTCCGAGACGGTGGGCACCTCGGCGCCGGTCTTGATGATCAGCACCGAGGACCGCCCGGGCGATGCCGACCGGGCGTATACGGCCGGGGCGAATCTGTACCTGGTCAAGCCGGTCGGCGCGGAACGTCTGGCCCGGGTCGCCCGCATGCTCACGGCCGGCGTCGCCGCATGAACCCGCTTCTCGCCCAGTTCCTCGCCGAGGCCGCCGACCTGCTCAGTCAGGTCGACGAGGGACTGCTGGAACTGGAACGCGACCCGAGCGACCCGGAACTGGTCAACGAGGTGTTCCGGGCGGCCCACACGTTCAAGGGATCGTCGGGCCTGTTCGACTTCCCCGAGCTGACCCGGCTCACGCACGCCGCCGAGGACCTTCTCGACGCCGTACGCTCCGGGAAGCTCGCGCTCGACTCGGGCATGGCCGACGACCTGCTGGCCGCGTTCGACCTGATCCGGGGCTGGCTCGCGCACGTGACCACGCACGAGCAACTGCCCGCGACGGCCGGACCGGCCGGGCAGAGCCTGATCGTCAAGCTGCGCGGTCCGCTCGGCGGTGAGCAGGCGGCGGTGGCGGCGGTCACGGCGCCCGCCGGCCCGGTGATCGACCGGGCGCCGGACTGGTTGTCGCTGTTCGACGAGGAATGGCTCGAGAAGAGCGCGTCCTGGCTGAACTCCACCTCGGCGACGATGCGCTTCGTGCGGTTCACCCCCGACCAGGGCTGCTTCTTCCGGGCCGAGGACCCGCTGCACCTGGTCAGCCAGGTTCCGGCGCTGGCCAAGCTCGGTCTGATCCAGCCGTTCGAGTGGCCACCGGCGGAGGAGTACGACGAGTACGCGTGCCTGATCGGCTTCGTGCTGGCGACGCGGGCCGCGGTCGGTGAGCTCGACTACCTCTTCCGGTACGTTCCCGACCAGGTCGAGATCGTCCAGCTGAACGGCGACGCGATCCGGCGCCACCTCGCCGGGGAGGAACCGCCCGAGCCCCGCGACGACGAGTCCACGGTCTCGGCCGCGGCGCAGTCGCAGGCCGAGAACCTCGAGCTCGCCCGGGACGCGTACGCGATCCTCACCGCCGCCCAACGCTCGCTGGCCCTGGGCGAGTCCGTGTCCGGCGTCCGGCTCAGTGCCGTGGCCCGCTCGGTGGCGGCCGCCGCGGCCGCGCTCGGCGTTCCGGTCGAGACCACCGACCCGGACGCCGAAACGTTGAACGCCCAGGTGACGAGCCTGCTGACCGAGGCCGGGCCGACTCCCGCCGAAGCTCCGTCCGCCTCGCCACCGCCCGAGCGGACCCCCGTCGACCGCGGCCGCGCCGACGATCCCGGGGGTCAGGTCGGCACCCGCATCCTCAAGGTCGACCAGGAGAAGGTCGACCACCTGATGGAGCTGGTCGGCGAGCTCAACGTGGCCAAGAACGGGCTGACGTTCCTGGCCGACGCGGCCGAGGAGGAGTTCGGCAGCCGGGTGCTCAGCCGCCGCATCAAGGACCAGTACTCCGGCCTGCACCGGATCGCGGAAGAGCTCCAGGCGGCCGTGATGGACGTGCGGATGCTGCCGCTGTCGGTGGCCTTCTCCCGGTTCCCGCGTCTGATCCGCGACCTCTCCCGACGGCTCGGCAAGACCGTCGAGCTGGTCACCGAGGGCGAGGACACGATGGCCGACAAGGACGTGATCGAGGCTCTCGGCGACCCCCTCGTCCACCTGGTGCGCAACAGCCTCGACCACGGGATCGAGACCTCCGCCGACCGGCGGGCCGCCGGTAAGCCACCGGCTGCCAGGATCACCCTGACCGCGGTGGCCGACGGGGACGCCGTGATCGTCGAGATCGCCGACGACGGGCGGGGCATCGACCCCGGCACGGTCAAACGCAAGGCGTACGAGAAGGGTCTGATCAGCGAGGAGGAGCTGGAGACCCTCACCGACTCGGACGCCGTCGACCTGGTGTTCCGGCCCGGCTTCTCGACGGCCGATCAGGTGTCCGACCTCTCCGGCCGCGGCGTCGGCATGGACGCGGTGCGCGCCAGCGTCGAGAAGCTGGGGGGCGCCGTCACCATGCGTTCCCAGCTCGGCCGCGGGACGTCCACCCGGCTGCGGTTGCCGCTCTCGATGGCGGTGACCCAGGTGATGGTGGTCAGCGTCGCCGGCCAGCGGTTCGGCATTCCCGTCGACCTGGTCGTGGAGACCGTCCGGGTGCCGTCCGCGGAGCTGGGCCGGGTGCTGCACCAGGACGTGGTGGTGCTCCGCGGCGAGGTGGTGCCGGTCATCGACCTGGCCCGCGCGCTCGACATGCCCTGGACCCCGGACCCGGCCGCCGACCGGGCGATCCTCATCGTCAGCATGCACGGCCAACGCGTCGGCCTGCTCGTGGAGCAGTTCCACCGCGAGGTCGACGTGATCCTCAAGCCGATGGAAGGGCTGCTGGCCTACGCGGACGAGTTCTCCGGCACGGCCCTGCTCGGTGACGGACTTGTTCTTCTGGTGCTCAACATGAAGGAGGTGCTCAGCCTTGCCGCTCGAACTCAATGAGACGACTGCGACCCTGAGTGACGTCGTGACCGTGGACGAGGTGGAGCCGCTGGTCGCGTGGCTGCGGATCACCGGCAAGCCCAAGGTGAACCTGCGGCGATGCAACCATTTGCACACCGGCGCGCTCCAGGCCCTGCTGCTTTTCCAGCCGAGGATTACCTCGTCACCAACGGACGCCTTCTTGGCTACGCAGGTGCTGCCGCTGCTCAGGGGGAGCAGTGGGGGGCCCGTTCTACCAGAGAGTGAACCTCCATGACCACTGTGCTGCTCGTCGACGACTCCGCCACCATGCTCATGAGCCTGAAGTCGATCCTGACGAAGGCCGGCTACGTCGTCGAGACCGCCGGGCACGGCAAGGAAGCCATGGACAAGCTGTCCAAGGGCGTCAAGCCCAACCTGATCATCAGCGACGTCAACATGCCGCAGATGGACGGGATCACGTTCGTCCGCGAGGCGCGCAAGGCGCCCGGGATGCGCTTCACCCCCATGCTGATGCTGACCACCGAGTCCGAGCAGACCAAGCGCAACGAGGCCAAGACCGCCGGCGCCACCGGCTGGCTGGTCAAGCCGGTCGCGCCCGACCAGCTCCTCGGTGTGATCAAGCAGGTCGTTCCCGGCGCCTGACGGCGCCCTCCTGGAGGTTCCGATGTCCCGCCTTCTCCGCCGGCCGCCGGCGTCGTCCGCACCCGAGGATTCACGGGTGCGGACGGACGTTGTCGCCACCGCGCTGAAGGACGTGCCGGCCTGCTGCGAGGTCGTCGGCGCGCACATCAGCGACGTGATCGAGCAGACCGGCGAGGCCGCCGAATCGATCGTCGAGCAGCTGATCAAGGTCGACGGGCTGGCCGAGGAGACCGCGGCCAACGTCGCCCGGCTCGCCGGCACGCTGGGGCACACGGAGGCGGAACTGAGTCAGGCCACCTCGTCGAACGACCAGCTCGTGGATCGGCTGGTGCGGTACTTCCTGTATCGCGACGAGCAGATCCGCGGGCTGGTCGACGAGATGCGCGGCCTCAAACAGCACGTCGCCGAGATCGAGCAGGTCAGCCGGGCCACGAACATCCTCGCGCTGAACGCCATGATCGAGGCGATGCGGGCCGGCGACGCCGGCGAGGGGTTCGCGGTCGTCGCCGACGAGGTGCGTAAGCTCGCCGACCGCTCGAACAAGGCCGCGCACGGCATCGGCAGCAGCATCGCCGACCTGACCGGCCGGCTCGACGCGGTGCTCGCCGACGACTCGTCGTTCGAGAACGACACGACGAGCGTCGCGCTGGAGACGGCCGACACTGCGATGACGCGCCGGCTCAGCGGCATCGCGAATGCCCAGCGCGAGTTGTCCGAGCTCGTGACGGGAGTACTGCACAACTCGATGGAGGCGCTGCGCGACGCCGAGCAGAGCACCGGCGCCCTCACCGCGGAGACCACCGGAGCGGTCGGGCATGTGCAGTTCCAGGACATCGCCCGCCAGCTGCTCGAACACGTGAGCGACGCCGTCGGCGAGGTGAAGCAGGCGGCCGAGGACGTCATCGGCTACGCCGAGGGCTCCGTGCCGGAGGAGACCGTGCGGGAACGGGCCATCTCGGTCGACAGCCTGCGCGCCCGGCACGTCATGTCGCGGCAGCGGGTCACACACGGCGATCACGCCGGTGGTGCGGCGGCGGCGGACGACACGCCGATCATCGAGTTGTTCTGAGACGGGTTCTCCGAGGGAACCGCTTCACGGCCGGCCCAGCAGCATCGTCACCACGGACCCGTCCTCGCCGCCGGTGATCTCGAGCTGCCCGCCCGAGGCCTGGGCGGCTCGCCGGGCGATGTCCAGCCCCAGGCCCGTCGAGTCGCCGCCGCTGACGCCGCGCCCGATCAGACCGGCCGGCATCCCCGGCCCGCGGTCGGCGATCGTGAGGACGACCCCGCCGGGCGCCTCCTCCAGCCGTACCGAGAAGGGGGTTTCGTCGGGGGTGTGGGCGAAGACGTTTCCCAGCAACGCGTCGATCGCGGCGGCCAGCTCGTCGGCCGAGACAGCAACCGGCTGAGGCCCGGCCACCAGGTCGATCGTCAGCGCGCGCCCGGTGTCCTCGGCCAGCACCTCCCAGAACGCCGCCCGGTCGGCCACCACGGCCGCCGCGTCGCACCGGGCGGGCTCGGTGTCGCCGTCGGTGCGACGCCGGGCCTGCTGGATCAGCCCGCTCACGGCCCGTTCCAAAGCGTCGGCGGCAGCGCTCAGCCGGGCACTTTCGTCCTGGTCCCGAAGGCCCTCCGCCTCGAGGCGAAGGGCGGTCAACGGCGTGCGGAGCCGGTGCGAGAGGTCGGCTACCTGTTCCCGTTCGGCGCGCAACAGCTCCTGGATGCGGCCGGCCAGATGATTCAGGGCGCCGGCCACCTCCCGCACTTCCCGGGGGCCTTCGGGCGAGGCCCGCGCGGACAGCTCGGCGTTGGCCAGCCGATGGGACACGTCCGAAAGGTCGGTGATGGGCCGGACGATCGTCCGGGCCAGCCGGTCGGCCACGACCACGCCGAGCGCCACCAGCAGCGCGCCCAGCCCGAAGAGCACGACCCAGGACCGGGTCACTCCGGCCCCGGCTTCGGCCGGCGACACCAGAGTACGGATCACAGCCGGCCCGTCCGGGCGGCCCTGCACGGCCAGGACGATCTCGCGCCCACCGCCCGATTCCACCGTGAGGCTCTGCCCGAGGGCGGCCAGCCGCACTGCCGGCGTACGCGGTGAAGCCGTGCCCAGCACGGTGTCACCCGGCAGGAAGACGGTGATGGGGCGACCGGTCGTGGCCGCGAGTTGCTCGACCGTGAGCCGCAGGTCGGCCGGGTCCGCCGTGCCGACCTGGGTGACGATGCTCTGGATGTCAGCCGTCGCGCGCACGGTCGCCCTGTCCTGCGCGACCTGCCGCACGAGCAGGGCCAGCGGCACCAGGAAGGCGATCATCATGAGGCTGGTCGTGGCCAGCACGAGCAGGGTGAGCCGGCTCCTCACGGCGCGCCCAGCCGCACGCCGACGCCCCGCACCGTGTGCAGATAGCGCGGCGCGGTAGCGCTCTCCCCCAGCTTTCGGCGGAGCCACGAAAGATGCACGTCGACAGTCTTGTCGGCTCCGCCGTACGGGATCTGCCACACCTCGGTCAGCAGCTCGCGCTTGGTGACCACCTGCCCGGCCCGGGTGGCCAGGTGGTGCAGCAGGTCGAACTCGCGCGGCGTCAGCTCGACGGTCGCCCCGTCGAGCCGCACCTGCCGCCCGGCCGGGTCGATCACGAGGTCGCCCACGGTGATGGTCGGGTCGGCCTGCGGGGTGGCGCCGCGCCGCAGCACAGCCCGGATCCGCGACTCGAGCTGGGCGGCGGTGAACGGCTTGACCAGGTAGTCGTCGGCCCCGGCGTCGAGGACACGGACGATCTCGGTCTCGTCGTCGCGCGCGGTCGCCACGATCACCGGCACCGAACTGACCGCGCGCAGCATCCGCAGCACCTCCCGGCCGTCCAGGTCGGGCAGGCCGAGGTCGAGCACGACCAGGTCGGGCCGATCGGTCAGGGCCGCCTGGACCCCCGCCATCGCGGTGGCGACGGACGCGACGGCGTGGCCGCGTTCCTTCAGCGTCCGCATCAGGGGCGTACGGATGGTCGCGTCGTCCTCGATCAGTAACAGCCGGGCCATTGGCCCGAGGGTAGTCGGCCGGACCGCGTCCACCTGCGCTCTTAACCCTCCCTTAGCGTGCGGCCGGGACAGTCTTAGCCGTCGGTACGGCATAGTTCGGACCATGCAGTCCGTGAAGCCGCCCCGCCCCGTCGTCGTCGCCGGCGGGTGGCTCGCCGCCGCCCTGGTGGCCACGCTGGCCGGGCTGGGCGGCATCCGTTTGGTCGGCGACAGCCTGACCGGTACGCGCGGCGGGGTGGTCACCGAGCAGGACGTGGCCCGCGCGCTGGCCGCGGCGACGCCCACGACCGCCCCGGCTTCCTCGGCACCGCCGCGGCCGTCCGCTTCGCCGGCCTCGGAACGCCCGGCCGGGGCCGTCTTCTCGAGCGCCGGTGGCACCGTGACGGTGCGCTGTGCGGCCGGCGACCAGGCGTATCTGGACAGCTGGTCGCCGGCGCCGGGCTATCTGGTGCACGATTACGACCGGGGGCCGGACGACGACGTGGAGGTCCGCTTCGAGGGCTCGGACGGCCGCGTCGAACTCTCGTTCCACTGCGTGAACGGGGTGCCCCAACCCGAGCAGCGGAACTCCGGCGGCAATGACGACGATTGACAGCCGTCAATCGGTTGCGCGGCGTTAACGCTTCGGCCAGGGACGGCCGACAGCCTTCTCAGGGACCGACCCTCGAGGAGGACTCATGGACCGTCGAACCCTGCTGCGCGCCACCGTCGCCGGAGCCGGTGGGCTGGCCCTGCCGTTCACGGCCTGGCCGGCGGCGTACGCGGCGCCGGCGCAGAACGCGACCGGCCCCTACGGAGCGCTGCGGGCGGCCGACGCCAACGGCATCCAGCTGCCGGCCGGCTTCACCAGCCAGGTGGTGGCGCGTTCGCGGCAGACGGTGCCCGGCACCTCGTACGTCTGGCACGACGCCCCCGACGGCGGCGCGGTGATCCCCAACGGCAGCGGCTGGGTGTACGTCTCGAACTCGGAGGTGTCCTCGTCGGCCGGCGGCGGCGCCTCACGGATCGTCTTCAACGCGAACGGTCAGGTCACCGGCGCGTCGCGGATCCTGAGCGGCACCAACCAGAACTGCGCGGGCGGCAAGACACCGTGGAACACGTGGCTGTCCTGTGAGGAGGTCGGCCTGGGCCGGGTGTGGGAGACGTATCCGCTGGGCGGCTCGGCCGTCGTGCGGCCCGCGATGGGGCGTTTCAAGCACGAGGCGGCCGCGGCCGATCCCGTACGGCAGGTCGTCTATCTCACCGAGGACGAGAGCGACGGCAAGTTCTACCGGTACGTCCCGGCCACCTGGGGCAACCTGTCGGCCGGCACGCTCCAGGTCCTCCGCGCGGGCAGCGCCACCTCGGGCTCGTTCACCTGGGCCGACGTGCCCGATCCGGACGGCTCGCCGACGCAGACGCGCTACCAGGTGTCGGGGGCCAAGTCGTTCAACGGCGGCGAGGGCTGCCACTACGCCGAGAACACGGTCTGGTTCACCACCAAGGGCGACAACCGGGTCTGGCAGGTCAACCTCACGACCAATACGTACGAACTGGCGTACGACGACAATCTGGTCCGCCCGGGCACGGCTCCCCTGAGCGGGGTGGACAACGTGACCGGCACGGCGTCGGGCGACCTGTATGTGGCCGAGGACGGCGGCAGCATGGACATCTGCCTGATCACGCCGGACGACACGATCTCGGTCTTCCTGCGGGTCACCGGGCAGGGCGCATCGGAGATCACCGGCCCGGCCTTCACGCCGGCCGGGAACCGGCTCTATTTCTCGTCACAGCGCGGCGCCTCCGGATCGTCCACCGGGGGCATCACGTATTGCGTGACGGGCCCGTTCCGTTAAGACTTCCGGGCGTCCATGACAGCGGCGACCGCGGCGGTGGTGACCACTGCCGCGGTCAACGCGACACCCCGCAGGCCCCACGCGACCATGGCCACCGACAGCAGGCCCCACACCACGCCCGCGGTGACCAGCACGGTGATCAGCACCGGGCGGGGCCACCGGGGCCAGGGTGCGCGACTCAGCGCGGGGTAATCCGTGGTCAGGCGGGCGACGATGTCGTCGAACTCCCTGCGCTTGTCCTCGGTGCTCATCCCGACCTCCTTGTCGAAGCACGCATGCTCCCATCCGCACTGTACGTCGAAGACGCGATGTTCGGTTCGAGAGATCTTCACTTTCTACCACTTCGCGAAGACACGAGCCTGTCCCCCGGACCCGTCCAGATACGGGATCAGGCCCACGGTCAGCGTCGCGCCACGGGGCGGGATCCGGTCGAGGTGGGCGAGGTTCTCGACCCCGTAGCGGTCGGCGCCGGTGAGGGCCAGGTGGGTCTCGAAGCCGGCCGAGACGCCGGGGTCGATGCTGAGGGTGTCGACACCCAGGCAACGGATGCGGCGCCTGGTGAGCAGCCACTCGCAGGCCTCGACGCTGAAGCCCGGGAAGTGCAGCCCGCCCTGGGCGTCGGCGCCGCGGTAGGCGTCGGCGTCGCCGGCCTTGGCGGCCCAGCCACTGTGCAGCAGCACGGCGGCGTCACGCGGGATCCGGTCGTACCTTCGCTCGTACGCCACCAGGTCGGCCACCGTGACCGTGGTGTCGGGCTCGCGGGCCGCCCGGCGCGCGATGTCGATGACCACGGCCGGGCTGATCAGCTCGGCCAGGGTCAGCTCGGTCGAGGTGCGGCCGCCGGCCGTGAAGTGCGCCGGCGCGTCCACGTGGGTGCCGAAATGCTCGAGGATCGTCCATTCCTGCATGTAATAACCATCGGCCGGAATCGAGGTGACCGTACGGCGGGACGGCTCCTCCCCCGGCACGAAGGCGGGGAACGAGGGCGCAATGGGATGGGTGAGGTCCTGGAGCCCGGACTTCCGGACGGTTGCTTGTGCGGGAGCGGGCACCGCTACCGCGGCGGTCGTGGCGGCCGCGCCCACCAGAAGTGAACGGCGAGTGACTTTGTCGACGCACATGGTCGCAATCTAGCCCCGCGTTCATCCCTTCGGGCGTTCCGCGCCCGCGAATTTGTCATACCCTCACGCGAAGATGTGGCCCACGCCCAACGGAGGGACACGCCATGACCGAACCGGCCATCCAGACCGCCGGTCTGATCAAGAGATTCGGGGACAACACCGCTGTCGCCGGCGTCGACCTGACGGTTCCGCCCGGCACGGTCTACGGGCTGCTCGGCCCCAACGGCGCGGGCAAGACCACAGTGGTCCGCATGCTCGCCACGCTGCTCCGTCCCGACGGCGGCACGGCCCGTGTCTTCGGCCACGACGTGGTGCGCGAGGCCGACACGGTGCGCAGCCGGGTCAGCCTGACCGGCCAGTACGCGTCGGTCGACGAAGACCTCACCGGCAGCGAGAATCTGGTGCTGCTGGCCCGGCTGCTCGGCCATTCCAAGCCGCGGGCCCGCGATCGGGCGGCCCAGTTGCTGGCCGCGTTCGGGCTCACCGAGGCGGCCGGCCGTCAGGTCAAGAAGTACTCGGGCGGCATGCGGCGGCGCATCGACATCGCCGCCAGCATCCTCAACACCCCCGACCTGTTGTTCCTCGACGAGCCGACCACGGGCCTCGACCCGCGCAGCCGCAACCAGGTGTGGGACATCGTCCGCATCGTGGTCGCCGCGGGCACGACGGTGCTGCTGACGACGCAGTATCTCGACGAGGCCGACCAGCTCGCCGGCCGCATCGCGGTGATCGACCACGGCAAGGTGATCGCCGAGGGCACTCCGGGCGAGCTCAAGTCCTCGATCGGCGCCGGCACGATCCACGTCCGGCTGCGCGACGCCGCCCAGCGGCCCGAGGCCGAGCGTCTGCTGGCAACGGTGCTGGGCACGACCGTGCAGCAGGGTTCCGACCCGGTGGCGCTCACCGCGCGGGCCGAGGCGGGCGGCTCCGACCGCGGGGCGGCCGAGCTCGCCTCGCAGGCGCTGGCCCGGCTGGCCGAGGCCGGCATCGTGGTCGACGACTTCTCGCTCGGCCAGCCCTCGCTCGACGAGGTGTTCCTGGCCCTGACCGACCGTCCCGCGTCCCCGCAGGAGGTTTCCGCATGAGCACCGAAACCGCCGAGCCCGTCACCGCCTACGCGCCCTCCAGCGAGACCCTGGGCGCGGTGCTGGCGCGCGCCGATCGCCCGGCCCGCCCGAGCGCGTGGGGCGCGTCGCTGACGTTCGGCTGGCGGGCCGTGCTGAAGATCAAGCACGTGCCCGAGCAGCTGTTCGACGTGACCGCGTTCCCGATCATCATGACGCTGATGTTCACCTACCTGTTCGGCGGCGCGCTGGCCGGCTCGACGGGCGAATACCTGCAGTTCTTCCTGCCCGGCATCATGGTCACCAGCGTCGTCATGATCACGATGTACACCGGCGTCGGCCTCAACACCGACATCGAGAAGGGCGTCTTCGACCGGTTCCGCACCCTGCCCGTGTGGCGTCCCGCGGCACTGGTCGGCATGATCTTCGGCGACGTCCTGCGCTACATCCTGGCCGCGACCACCATCATGGTCGTCGGCCTGATCCTGGGCTTCCGCCCCGAGGGCGGCTTCCCGGGCGTGGTCGGCGGCATGGCCCTGCTGGTCGTCTTCTCGTTCGCGTTCTCCTGGATCTGGACGATGTTCGGCCTGTTCCTGCGCTCCGAGAAGTCCGTGATGGGCGTCAGCATGCTGGTGCTGTTCCCGCTGACCTTCCTGAGCAACGTCTTCGTCGACCCCGGCACCATGCCCGGCTGGCTGCAGGCCTTCGTGCAGGTCAACCCCGTCACCCATCTGGTGTCCGCGATCCGCTCCATCATGGCCGGCGCCCCCGACATGGCCGAGATCATGTGGACGTTCGTGGCCGGCGCCGTCCTCGTCCTGGTCTTCGGCACCCTGACGATGCGCCTCTACAACCGCAAATGACCGGCTCGGGTCGAGCCGCCCAGCCGGGACGTCTCCGCCATGACGGCAGGGCTACGACGCCCCGCGGTTCGGCGGCCTCGACGTCCTGGTCCACAGCGTCGCCGCGCCCCGGCGATCGACCGGCCGAGACTTGACGCCCGTCGCCACCCGAGCCGGATGCCCGACCGGCCGCCACGCCACGCCCGCAGCCATGCCGCGGCGGGACGGTCGAGAGAATCGGGCAAGCATCCGGCAGGATCGTTCTCCCGTACCCCCTGGTCAGAATGATTCGATCGAGTGGTCTTGAAGGAGGCCACCGCGAATGACCGTCAACCACGGATTCCACGCCACCATGACCGCGCAGCCCGGGCGCGGCGACGAGGTCGTCAAGCTGTTGCTCGAGGCGCCGTCCCTGCCCCACCCCGACTGTGTCGTGTTCCTCGTCGGCCGCTCGGCCGGAAATCCCGACGTCGTGCACGTGACCGAGGGTTGGACGAGCCGGGAGGCGCACGGCGCGTTCTTCGGCAGCGAGCCGGCGCAGGCGTTCGTCGCCGCGTTGCAGGCGCTGCTGACCGGCGAGTCCGGCTACTCCGACGAGGTGCCCGTCGGCGGCAAGGCGGCGTTCTGATGCCGAAGCGACCCGAGCTCGATCCGCAGCTCAGCACGCTGCTCGCCGGCATGCCGGACTTCCCGCCTCTCAACCGGGAGACCCTCGAGCAGATCCGCCCGTACGCGGCGGGCCCGATCGAACCGATCCTCGAGGGCCGCGCTGTCACCCGGCAGGAGGTCACCATCCCCGGCCCCGACGGCGCCGAGCTACCGCTGACCGTCCTCAGTCCCCCCGGCGCGACGACCGCGCCGTGCGTCTACTGGATCCACGGCGGCGGCATGGTCATGGGCAATCGCTACTCACAGATCGACATCCCGCTGGAGTGGCTGGAACGTTTCGGCGCCGTCGTCGTCTCGGTGGACTACCGCCTGGCCCCCGAAGCCGGCGGCGCCGCGCTCGTCGACGACTGCTACCAGGGCCTTCTCTGGGTCGCCGCGCACACCGCCGAGCTGGGAATCGACCCGTCACAGATCGTCGTGGCCGGCGCCAGCGCGGGCGGTGGCCTGGCCGCCGGGGTCGCGTTGAAGGCCCGCGACGAGGGCGGCCCGGCACTCGCCGCGCAGGTGCTCATCGGCCCGATGCTCGATTACCGCAACGCCACCACGTCGAGCCGCCAGTTCTCCGGCGCGCCCGGCGTCTGGACGCGCGAGATGAACGCCTTCGGCTGGCAGTCGGTGCTGGCCGGCAACGCCCCGCCGGCGTACGTCTCCCCCGCGGTGGCCGGCGACCTGACCGGTCTGCCACCCGCCTACCTCGACGCCGGCTCAGCCGAGGTCTTCCGCGACGAGGTCGTCACCTACGCGTTCCGCATCTGGTCCACCGGCGGCCAGGCCGACCTGCACATCTGGGCCGGCGGCTTCCACGGTTTCGACGCTCTGTTCCCGGCGGCGCCGCTCTCCGCGGCCGCCCGCGAAACCCGCACGGATTGGCTCGCCCGCCACCTGACCAAAAACTGACCCCGCCGCCCACCCGCGCGACCCGGACCGCGCGGCTCATCGGCGCCACCCCGCCAGTACCGGGCCATCGGTACCACCCAGCCGTCCATCTCGCTCATCGTCCGCGACCTGATCGCCGACGGCGTCAGCCTCGAGTCCGGCTCGGCCGGCTCGGGGCGCGGCGCCCCCGCAAGCTGCTCGCGATCGCCCCCGGCAGCCGGTTCGGCATCGGCTTCCACCTCGGACCCGAGACGATCACCTCGGTCGCCGTCGACCTCACCGGCGGCGTCGTCGGCCGCGAGGTGGTGCCGCTCGACGGCTCCCCCGAACCGGACCTGCTCGCGGCCCGGTTCCACGACTTCGCGGCCGGCCTCGACCTGCCGCGCCACCGCGTCGAGGGCCTGGCCGTGGTGGCGCCGGTGGCCCGCGTCTCCACCGGGTGGGCCGCCGTGCTGGCCGACCGGCTCGGCTTCCCTGTCCTCATCGAGAACGACTCGGCCGCGGCCGCGCTCGGCGAGTTCTGGAGCCGCCGGGTGTCGCGCGACCAGTCGTTCGGCAGCGTCTATCTGTCCACCGGCGTCGGCGCGGGCCTCGTCTTCGGCGGCGCTCTCTTCCGCGGCGCGAGCTTCGACGCCGGTGAGCTGGGTCATCTGTCCATCGCGTACGACGGAAGGCCGCGCCCCTGCGGCAACACCGGCTGTGTCGAGAGGTACGCCTCGATGGCCGCCCACCGTCGAGGCAGCGCGGGCCGACCCCGGCCTGGCCGCCCGGTTGCGCCTGGGCGGTTCCGTTTCCAGCGCGTACGACGCGGTGGCGCGAGCCGCGGTCAGCGGCGACCCCGACGCCTTCGAACTGGTCGACCGGGCCGCCTCACGGTGACCGGGCTGCCCCGCTGACCAGCCGGGCGAGGAATGCGCGCTGGGCGTCGTTGAGAACCGTTTCCTGGTACGCCGTGAGCAGCGCCCCGGTCCGCGGGTCGACGTCCTGCAGACCGTCATAGCTGAGGTGGCCCAGCGCCACGTGGTAGTCCGCGACCAGCCGCTCGATCTCCTCCTCGGTGGAGTCCGGCCCGAGTGCGGCGAAGCGGACGGTCAGCGCGGTGGTGACTGCCAGCAGGCCCGGCTCGGCGACCTGGTTGAGCAGGCCGGTCAACGCGGCCCGGCCCTCTTCGTCCAGCCCGTGGTGCAACAACAGCATGACCTCGCGGTCGTGCCGGAGCATGGCCGGCGGCAGGTCCGCTCCGCCGGCGGGGATCGCGATCAGGCCGGCCAGTTCCGGTGGTGTGTCCGGGCTCGCCCCGGCCGCGCGCAGCCGGGCGATCACTTCGCGGCGGGCGGTGAGCCGCTCGATCTGTGCTGCCAGCTCACGGTCGAGCTCGTCGAGGACCGCGTCGGCCCGGCCCTCGGTCTCGAGCAGGGGCGGGATCTCGTCGAGCGGAAAGCCGAGCTCGGCCAGCCGCCGGATGCGCAGCAGCAACACCAGGTCGGTCACCGTGTACTCGCGATAGCCGTTGGCCCGCCGCGCCGGCTCGGGCAGCACGCCGACCTGGTGGTAGTGCCGCAGGGTGCGGACGCTGACCCCGGCCATGCGGGCGATCTCGCCGCTGTTCATCCGTGCCTCCCGCCGGTCAGCCTACGAGCTCGGCGTCGGGCGCCGGCCGTGGTTCCAGGTCGCGCAACGCCCGCACGCCGATCGCGAAGACAGCGGTGACGAGCCAGACGACCGCCAGGACCACCGCCCCGGTCCGGGGGCCGGACCCCTCGACCAGCAGCGCGGCCCCGCCCATGCCGAGAGCCGGGGCCAGGGTGA
Source organism: Paractinoplanes hotanensis (assembly GCF_023717965.1). NCBI lineage: Bacteria > Bacillati > Actinomycetota > Actinomycetes > Micromonosporales > Micromonosporaceae > Paractinoplanes > Paractinoplanes hotanensis. The sequence goes on from NZ_JAMQOL010000001.1 coordinate 142,338, forward strand.
GGATCGAGTTCTGCAGACCCGTCACGCGACCCCGCACCGCCTCCGGGATCCGTTCGACCATGAGCACGCCCATCAGGCTGCCGAACAGCCCGTTGCCCAGCCCCACCAGGACGGCGGCGCCGAGCACGAGCCACGGACCGGCCAGGGCCGCCATCGCGCCGAAGCCGGCGATCGTGATCAGCATCCCGGTCAGGAACCAGCTCCGCCGCCGGCCCCGGCCGCCCGCCGCGGCGTACGTGCCCCCGCCGATCAGCAATCCGACGGCGAGCGCGCTGAGCACCAGACCGAGCATCTCGGGCCGCTCCTGCAGGGTGAAGTAGACCGGCAGGACCAGCGCCTGGAAGCCGGCCAGAACCACGACCAGGCCGACGCTGAGCAGCGTGGTGGTCAGCAGAAACGGCGAGCGGACCAGTGTGTGCCACCCGTCGCGCAGCACCACCCGCTGCGGGCCGCCGGCGACCGCCGGGATCGCACCGGCCGAGCGCGGGATGAGCATCGTGACCGCCGCGGCCGCGGTCGAGGTCGCCGCCGTGAACCACAGCACGGTGACGCCGTCGAACGTAGCGATCAGCACCGCCCCCAGCGCCGGCCCGATCAGCATGACGATCGCGCCGAGCGCCTCGCGCAGCCCCAGGAGCCGCTCGGCCCCCATCCGCCCGGCCCGGGTGATGCCCGGGATCATGGCCTCACGGGCGGTCAGCCCCGGCACGTCGCCGAACGAGCCGATCACCGCGAACAGCACGAACCAGCCCAGGGCCAGCCCGACGGTGGCGTCGACCAGCGGCAGCGCGGCGATCGAGAGCGCCGAGACCACATCGGTGAGGACCGAGGCCGTACGCCGGTTGATCCGGTCGACCACCACGCCCATCACCAGCCCGGCAGCGGCCGCGGGCAGCGCCGAGGCGACGGCGACGGCCCCGGTGGCGAGCACACTGCCGGTGGTCTGCAGGACCAGCAGGGGCAACACCACTCCGGCGATGGAGTTGCCCAGCAGGGACAGGACGTAGGAGGCCAGATACGCCGACGACACGCGGTTCATGCGTCCATCGCAAACCATGACGTCGCGTCGGGGTCAACTCCGGACGGCCGACGGTAGTGTCGATCTCTCAGCCGCCGGAAGAGCAGGTTCGGACCGGCCGGACCTCGGCGAGCCGGCGGACCGCGTAGTCGTCGTCCCAGCTGACGGCGGCTTCCCAGGCGGCCGAAGCCTGGGCGGCGATGTCGTGCTCGTCGTCGTCGAGGCCGGCGGCGTTGCCGGGCAGCACGAGGTCGAGGGCGGGGACGTCGTCGTGGGCCTCGTCCCAGTCGATCAGCGCGACCTGGGTCGCGGTCATGCGGACGTTGCCGGGGTTGGCGGCGGCTGCGACCCGGTGTCGCTGGTCACGGCCGCGAGAACTCGTAGTCGAGCAGCAGGCCCCCGGACGGCGTCGGCTCCGCACGCTGCAACTTCAGCTTCCGCACGGTCGCGTCGTCGTCGAAGAGCTTGCGCCCGCGGCCGGCCAACGTGGGGAACACCACCAGCCGGATCTGGTCGACCAGGTTCGCGGCCAGCAACGAGCGGGACAGGCTCAGGCTGCCGTGCAACCCGATCTCGCCGCCGGGATGCTCTTTGAGCTCGCCGACGAAGTCGACGGCGTCGGTCGTCACGATTGTCGTGCCGGTCCAGTCGGCCGCCGGCTGGGCCGACGTGAACACGTACTTGGGAACGTTGTTGATGAAGTCGGCGAACGGCTGCATGTCGGAGGTGGGCCAGTAGGAGGCCCATTCGTCGTACTGGACCCGGCCCAGCAGAACGGTGTCCTGCGACCTGATCACCTCGCCGAGGTTCGTGTGCATCGTCTCGTCGAACTCGAAGACGTACTCGTCGGGGCTCTCGCCCACGCCGTCGAGGGACACCAGGGAGTAGAGGACCAGTTTTCGCATGCCCTTCGGACCGGCCGGGTGCCGGAAACTAATCGGCCAGGTCGACGATGTCGCGGCCGAGGGGCCAGAAGGCGACCGGCACCAGCTTGAAGTTGGCGATGCCGAACGGGATGCCGATGATGGTCACGCACTGGGCGATGCCGGCCGCGATGTGGGTCAGGGCCAGCCACCAGCCGGCCACGACGACCCAGATGATGTTGCCGAGACCGGAGCCCAGCCCGGCGGTGGGGCGGCTGACCACCGTACGGCCGAAGGGCCACAACGCATAGGCCGCGAGCCGCAGCGAGGCGATGCCGAAGGGGATCGTCACGATCAGGGCGAAGCAGATCAGGGCGGCGAGGCCGTAGCCGATGGCGAGCACGAAACCGCTGCCGAAGACGAACCAGAGGACGTTCAGGATCAGTCGCACAGACCAAGCATGCCTGAGCCGCGCCAGCGGTCAGTCGCCGTTCTGCTTGCGCTCCGGCTCGTCGGTGACCTCTGCCAGGGCGGCAGCGGTGGCCACGGCGGCCGCCTCGTCGTCGTCGGCGGGACCGGGCGGCACGTCCGGCGTCTCCTCGGGGGGCTCGCCGTGGAAGGGCCCGACCGCGGAGGCCAGCAGCGCCGAGTTGGGGATGTTGAGCGGGCCGTCGGCGGTGTCGAGCACGGTGTAGAGCAGCCCGGCCGAGACGATCGTGCCGTAGTGCGGCCCGCCGATCGCGCCGGAGAACACCCGGACCCGCTGCCCCGGCACGTACGGGCGGGCGAACAGCAGCACGAGGCCGGCGAAAAGGTTGCTGAGCACCGGCTGCGCGGCCAGGCCCAGAATGACACCGGTCACCGCGCCGCCGACCAGCAGGTTGCGCAGCCCGATGCCGACCAGGTCGCACACCACGAAGACGGTGATCAGGTAACCGGACAGCTGCACGAGCAGCCGCAGCGGCGTCGCGGCCGCGTCCCCGCCGCGGGCGAAGGCGATCCGGTGCACCTCGCGCGAGGCGGTACGGGTCGCGACGATGCCGGCCACGGCCACCACCAGCGCGGAGCACCAGGCGATCAGCCGCTCGCGAAGCTCGGGCGCGTCGATGTCGCCGAGGCGCGTGCCCACGACCAGCCCGGCCAGCGCGATCAGCCCGAAGAACACCGACTTCCGGAAGTCGGGCCGAACCCTCTGCTCGAGCACCTTCCACGGTTCGTTCACGACCCCACCCCCTGTTCCGCGCTGGAGATCCTATCGGCAGCTCCACCGCGCCCCTGTGGTGGCGTCCTTCGAGGCCGAGGCCCGCATCCCCGTTCCGGGGGACGAGGCGCTCTAGATCCTTTTGTCCGCCATTGCGTGGACCACCTATCTTGGGCTGGTCGAGCGACGATGATCCCGCCGCTCCCGGTTCTCCGGCTTCACGCGGCTATCGCCGCTCAGCCCCCTGTCTTCGAAGGGAGAGCCCGTGTCCAGCGGGCGCAACGAGGATCTCCATGAGGTGCTCGTGGTCTCGTGCGACATCGTCGGCCACTCGTCCGAGCTCGTGCACGATGTGCAGCTCGACCGGGTCGTAGGCCTCAACACCGTGGTGGCGGAGACGATCGAGGATCGTTCCGACGCCATCTGGGCCTCCGGCGGCGACGGCGGGCACGTCGTCTTCCCCGAGGGCGACGACCGTGGGGCGGCGCAGGCCGCGCTCGATCTGGTCACCCGGTTCCTCACGTGGTCGGCCACGGCCGGGGTCGGGTTGCGGATCGTCGCGCACGCCGGCCGGGTCAGCCTGGTGCGGGGCGCCGACGGCCGCGTGCAGGTGGTCGGCAACGGCATCAACGTGGCCGGGTGGATGCTCGCCCGCGGCGGCCCCGACGGCGTCATCGTCTCCGAGGCGTTCCGCCGGCGGCTGGAGCGGCACGGCGAGTGGGCCGGCATAGCGTTCCACGAGCCGCGCACCCTGCGCGACAAACGAGGCGTCGACCAGTTGCTCCTGCGCATGTCGGTGCAGGATCTGCCGTCCGCGTGGTACTCCCCGATCGAGGGTGACCGCCAGCAGCTGCGCGCGGCGCTCGCTCTCCGGCGCAGCGACCCGGCCTGGAGCCACCGCGGCTGGGAGATCATGTATTTCGCCAAGCGGATCCTGCAGGTCAACAAGAGCGATCGCGAGGCGCTGGACGCCATCGGCACGATCAAGAAGCTGCAGCTGATGTACACGACGCCCGACGGCGACGAGGACACCAATCCGTTCTTCGAGTACCTCGACCCCACCATGCTTCGCGAGGTCGTGCTGTCCGCCCAGCTCGTCGAGCGCCAGTACAACGAGGTCATCTGCCGCGGCGGCGACGAGGGCGACACGATGTTCGTCATCCTGCGCGGCCGCGTCGGTGTCTACAAGACACACGGCGAGGACGACACACGCCCGATCGAACCGCATTTCTCGCACCAGGAGGGCGATGTCGTCGGTGAGCTCGCCCTGGCGCTGGGCCGCAACCGCACCGCCGATCTGGTCGCCCTCACACCGGTCGTGCTGCTCTCGTTCCACTACCAGGACATCATGAAGCACCTGGAGAGCCTCACCGGCAACCAGGCGGCCGGCTGGGCGCGCGAGGCGATCGAGGGCTTCATCAGCCGGCGTGTCCTGGAGTACATCAGTCAGGACGTCGACTTCCTGTACGGCCGTGACGGCGCCGGCCCGCTGGCCTCGGCCCAGGGCGGCGACCCGATCGCCACGCTCAGCAACTACGCCGAGCGCATCGAGCTCCCCGACAACATGCGGCAGATCACCTTCGACGACGCTGTCGCCGCGGCCCGCACCCCCGGCGCCCGGCACGGCATCTACGTGCTGGCCGACGGCACCCTGCAGAGCCGGGCCGATCCGGGCTTCACGCTGGGCGGACTCACCTTCCCGATGCTCTGGATCGACCTGCCGGGCTTTCTGACCCTGCCCCGGCATCAGTTCGGCCGGGGCAGCGACAAGGTCAAGGTCTTCCGCATCGCGGCCGGTGGCATCGAGCAGCTGGAACGGACTGTCCGCGAGAAGCTGCGCCGGTCCCTGCTCGCCGCGGCCGCCCGCTCCTGCTTCGTCTACGGCGTCTTCATCTCGTACACCGAGCATGACGTCGGCGATGCGGCAGCCTGGGAGCAGGCGCTGAAGGAGCGCGGCTTCCGGGTCTTCATGGACCGGCCGCAGAGCGGGGCCGAGTTCGGCGAGACCGTGGCCAACGGGCTCAAGCACTCGCTCGCCCTGGTCCCGATGATCACCTCGAACGTCCAGATCCGGGACCCGGAGGACAACTGGGTGATGCGGGAGATCACCGCCCGGCGGGCGTACTTCCCGCTCGAACCCCAGATCTTCCCGGTGGTCTTCGGCGCTGCCCGGCCTGAGCGGATAGCGCCCGGAGTGACCCCCATCCGAGTCGGCTCGAACGCGGCCGAGGCCGTCGACCAGCTGGCGCAGCGGCTGGAGGCCCTCCGGTCGGGCCTCCTGCCGCCGCCACACGGCGAGACCGAGATCATCGACCTGCCGCTGGAGTGAGACGCGCCGCGAGGATGTCGTCGTAGTGCTGGTTGCGCATGACCCCGAGGACGTTGCCGAACGGGTCGAGCACCGACGCGGTCACGTAGCCGGGGCCGCGCTCGGTCGGCTCGTCGTGCTGCGTGGCGCCCAGCGAGAGCAGCCGCTGGTAGGCCGCCCCGACGTCGTCCACGGCCCAGTAGACGACCACGCCGGCCGGCGCGCCGGTCGCCGGGTGCGGCGCGAACCTGCTGTTGAGCACGCCGAACTCGTGCTGGTAGTCGCCGATGCGCCATTCCAGGTAGGCGCCCTCGCGCACGAAGTAGGGCTCGACCGCGAACACCTCGGTGTACCAGGCCCGGGCGGCGTCGAGGTCGTCGGCGAAGAGGGTCACCGTGGTCAGTCCGCGCAGCGTTGCTGAAGAAGTCATGACCTCATCATCGGCCGTAAAGTGCTCACCTTCTGAGCACTTTTCCGGGCAGAATCTGCGGCATGCGCGCCGATCGTCTCGTCGCGGCCCTCCTGCTGATGCAGTCGCGGGGCCGGGTCACCGCCGCCGAGCTGGCCACCGAGCTGGAGGTCTCGGTGGCCACGGCCCGCCGCGATCTGGAGGCTCTGTCCGCCGCCGGCATCCCCGTCTATCCCCAGCCCGGCCGGCACGGCGGCTGGCAGCTGGTCGGCGGCGCCCGCACCGACCTCAGCGGCCTGACCGACGCCGAGGCCCAGGCGCTGTTCCTGCTGGCCGGCCCGGCCGCGTCGACCTCCGGCGAGATCAAGGCGGCCCTGCGCAAGCTGATGCGCGCCCTGCCCGAGACGTACCGCGCCGAGGCCCGGGCCGCGGCCGACGCCACCATCGCCGACCCCTCGCGGTGGGGCGAACACCCCCGCGACCACCCCGCCGAGGTGCGACAGTTGCAGCAGGCAGTGGTCCGCAGGCGCCGCGTCCGGTTCCACTACAAGGACGCACCGCGCGAGGCCGACCCGTGGGGCCTGATCGACAAGGACGGCCTGTGGTACCTGATCGCCGGCACCGCGAAAGGCCGGCGCACCTTCCGTCTCGACCGGGTGACCGACCTCGAGGTGACCACCGGGACGTTCGAGCGCCCCGCCGGCTTCGCCCTCGACACGGCCTGGGACGAGGTGGTCGGCACGATCGAGGAACGGCGGTCCCGCACCTGGGCCACCCTGCTCATCCCGGAACGCTTCCTCTGGGTGCTGCGCGACCAATTCGGACGCCACTGCCGGCCCGGCGACGTGTTCGACGACGGCCGCGTCCGGGTGCGGGTGGGCGCCCCCACCCCGCGCGACATCGCCCGTACGCTCTCCGGCTGGGGCTCGGCCGTCGAGGTTCTCGACCCGCCGGCCGTACGGGAAGAGCTGGCCCGCATCGGCGCCGAGCTCACGACCCTCTACGCGAGGTAGCGACCGGGACGAGGGCGAAGGCGGGCAGCGTCGCCACCGCGGCCAGGACGAAGACCGCGTCGACGCCGAGCGGGGCGACCAGCAGGCCGGCGATCAGGGCGCCGGCGGCCATGCCGAGGTCGTAGGCGATGTTCCAGGCCGCGCTGACCGTGTTCTCGCCGCCGGGCGGCATGCTGTCGTACATCAGGGCCAGCGTCGCGTTCTGCAGCAGGCCGAAGCCGGCGCCGAAGACCAGGGCCGCCGGTACCGGGACGAGGGCCAGTCCCGCTGTGCCGGCCGCGGTCAACGCGAGGCCCGGTCCGAGCAGGCGGCCGGGGCCGTAGCGGTCTCCCAGGCGGCCCGCGGCCCAGCGTGCGGCGGTGGCCGCCGCGGGCTGCACCAGCAGGGCAGCCGCGACGACTCCGGCCGACCGGCCGTCACCGGCCAGCGGCAGGAAGGTGACGAAGACGCCGACGGCCGAGGTCGAGGCAGCGAAGATCGCGGCCGGGCGGGCCAGCGCGCGATGGAACACGCTGCTGCTCTCGGCCGTCGCGGACCGGCGAGGCAGGCCGGGCACCGAGAGCAGGGCAAGCAGCGTGAAGATCGCCGTGGCGACGAAGACCGGCGCGAAGCCCCAGCGGTGGGCGGCCCACACCCCGGACGGCAGCGCGAGCAGGCTCGACACGCCACTCACGAGTCCGACGAAGGCGAGGCCCTGCCCCCGGCGGCCGGCCGGGATCAGCTTGGCGGTCAGCGCTCCCCCGGCCACCGTGCAGATGGCGAAGCCGAGGCCGCGCAGCACACAGACGGCGAGGATCACGGCGGGGTGGGCGCTGACGGCGAGCGCGATCGTCGGGGCGCCGAGCAGGAGGAGTCCCCCGGCCAGCGCGGCGCGGTAACCGACCCGGTTGACCAGGCGCGGCGTAACCACTTCGCCGGCCACCGTGGCCAGCAGCAAGGCCACCGTGGCGAGCCCGGCAGCGCGGCCCGAACCGGCCAGCATCGGCACCACCGACAGCGGCAGGAAGAAGCCCACGGACGCCCCGAGAATGGAGACGGACCGCAGCAGCAGGGGGCCCGTGATCAGTCGGCGGTGGAGCGTCGTCGTGGTCATGAGATGACGCTAGGACGCGACCGGGTCACTGATAAGGTCCAGTTTCATGCCCGTCGAGTGGGCCGGTTCGGGGCCCGAACTGCTCGTGACGATCGACCGCGGCCGCGGCGCCGGATTGCGTACGCAGCTCGAAGACCAGCTGCGCGCCGCGATCCGGGCCGGTCGCCTGGCCACCGGCGAGCCGCTGCCGTCCTCGCGTGAGCTGGCCCGCGCCCTGAGCCTGTCCCGCGGTCTCGTCCAGGACTGCTACGCCCAGCTGCAGGCTGAGGGCTACCTGACGAGCCGTCCCGGCTCCGCCACGCGGGTGGCCGCGACCGCCGTTCCGGCCGCCGGCGCGCCGCCTTCCCGGCCCCCGGCGCCGGCCGAGATGTTCCCGGTCGCCGACTTCCGGCACGGCGTTCCCGACCTGAGCCTCGTGCCGCGACAGGACTGGGCGTGGGCGGTCCGCGAGGCCTGCCGCATGATGCCGGACGCCGCCTTCGACTACGGCGACCCCGTCGGCCCGGTGCGGCTGCGGGAGGTGCTGGCTTCCTATGCCGTACGGGTGCGGGCGGCCTCGGCCACGGCGGCCGACCTGATCGTGTGCACCGGCACACAGCAGGCGCTCGGCCTGGTCACCGGCGCGCTGGCCGCTGCCGGCATCGGCACGGTCGCCGTCGAGCACCCCGGCAGCGGCCGGACCCTGGGCCCGCTCGCCGAGGCGGCCGGGATGACCTGCGTACCCGTGCCGGTCGACGAGGCCGGACTCGACGTCGCTGCCCTGCGCCGCACCGGCGCCCGCGCCGTCCTGGTCACCCCGGCCCACCAGTGGCCGACCGGCGTCGTGCTCACCGGCGCCCGCCGCCAGGAGCTGATCGCCTGGGCCCGCGAGCTCGACGGCGTCGTCATCGAGGACGACTACGACGCCGAGTTCCGCTACGACCGCGAGCCGGTCGGCTCCCTGCAGGGCCTGGCCCCGGACCACGTCGTCTCGCTCGGCACGGTGAGCAAATCACTGGCGCCGGCCCTGCGACTGGGCTGGATCATCGCCCCCGGCCGCCTGCGCGAGCCGATCGCCCACCGCAAGTGGCTGGCCGACCGCGGCAGCCCCGTCGTCGACCAGTTCGCCCTGGCCGTGCTGATCGAGTCCGGCCGCTACGACCGCCATCTGCGCCGCATGCGCGCCGAGTACGCCGCCCGCCGCGACACCCTGGTCGCCGCCCTGAGCCGGCACGCACCCCACCTGTCGCTCACCGGCCTGGCCGCCGGCTTCCACGCCGTCCTCGACCTGCCCGCCGGCGCCGGCGAGCAGCATCTGATCGCCCGGGCCGCCCGCCGCGGCGTCGGCCTCTACGGCGTGGCCGGCTCCCGCCCGCAGCTCGTCCTCGGCTTCGGCAACACGTCACGCCGCGAGATCGAGGCGGGGATCAGCGCGATCGCGGATCTGCTGCCGTGACAGTGCCGGGGCTGCCCCGGTTGAGGCAGGGTGGGTAACGCCGCCCACGATGTTCGCGGGCGCGAACGGCAGAAGGGCACGGCATGCGGAAGCGGATCCTGGGGAACGGGCTCGAGGTCTCGGCGATCGGGTTCGGGGCCATGGGCATGAGTTCCGGCTACGGGCCGGGGGCCGAGCGGGCCGAGCACGTCGCGCTGCTGCGGGCCGCGGTGGAGCGCGGGGTCACCTTGTTCGACACCGCCGAGGTGTACGGGCCGTACGTGAACGAGGAGTTGGTGGGCGAGGCGCTGGAGCCGGTGCGGGACGAGGTCGTGATCGCCACCAAGTTCGGCTTCGATATCGGCGGCGAGGGCGTGGACAGCCGGCCCGAGCACATCCGGGAGGTGGCCGACGCGTCGCTGCGGCGGCTGCGGACCGATCGGATCGACCTGTTCTATCAGCACCGGGTCGACCCGGCGGTGCCCATCGAGGAGGTCGCGGGCGCGGTCCGGGAGCTGATCGAGGCGGGCAAGGTGCAGCACTTCGGGCTGTCCGAGGCGGCCGCGGCGACCGTGCGGCGGGCGCACGCGGTGCAGCCCGTCACGGCCCTGCAGTACGAGTACTCGCTGTGGTGGCGCCGCCCCGAGGCCGAGATCCTGCCGCTAGCCGAGGAGCTGGGCATCGGCTTCGTGCCGTTCAGCCCGCTCGGCCGGGGCTTCCTGACCGGTGCGATCACGGCCGGCACCACGTTCGGCGAGGGCGACATGCGCGGCTCGCTCCCCCGCTTCGACGCCGCGGCGCGGCAGGCCAACCAGGTGGTCGTCGACCTGCTACGCCGCAAGGCCGACAGCAAGGGAGCCACCCCGGCCCAGATCGCGCTGGCCTGGCTGCTCGCCCAGCGACCGTGGATCGTCCCCATCCCGGGCACCCGCCGGCTCGCGCGGCTGGCGGAGAACCTGGCCGGCGCCGAGGTCGAGCTCACCGACGACGACCGGCACGAGCTCGGCACGGCCGCGGCGAAGATCGATGTCCGGGGCGACCGCTACTCCGAGCAGGCCGAGCGGCTGACCAACCTGTGATCACGGGACGAGCTGCGGCTCCGGCCGGGGCAGGCGCGAGCTGAGCTGGGCGCGGGGCACGCTGAGCGTGCGGGCCCGCACGGCCGCCGAGACGCTGTTCGACCAGCTGGACCACGGCAGGCCGGCCCTCTCCCGCCTGTTCGAGCCGCATCTGGTCGGGGCGTCCTGACCGCCGTGCGGGCCGTCCGTCAGCCGGCCGCCCCGGCCAGGGCGGGCTGCCAGACGTACGTCTGCGGGGTGACCCGGGCGACGGCCGAGGAGCGGAAGTTCGCCTCGACCTGGGCCAGCTCGCGGGAGTTGGGATACGAGTTGGCGCACGAGATCGGGGCGCTGCTGCCGGACATCAGGTCGGCGCACAGCCCGGTGCGGCGGTCGGGCAGGCCCAGGATGTGGCCCAGCTCGTGGGCGGCGATCCGCGGCGGGTGGTACCCCTGGTTGACGGCCTGGCGGCCCATCCAGACCCGGCCGTTGCCGAGCGAGGTGGTCTGGGCGCGGGGCCAGCCGTTGTCGGCGTAGACGCGGATGTTGGGCGTGCGGCCGGCGGTGACCGGTTCGAGGCGCACATTGGTGGCCCGGCTGTTCCAGATCTGGGCGCCCTGGTTCACCACGGCCACGAACTCCTGCGCCTGGCTGGCGTCGTAGTAGAGCACGCGGGGCGCGGCCGAGGCCGGGGCGGACCCGGCGACCAGCACACCGGCGAACGCGACGGCCGAGATGACCGCGGCCGCCATTCTTCGGAGAAGCATCAGTACCCTCCTGCGGGGGATCGGGGGGTTGTTCTGGCCCCGACCCTAGCCAGGCAGAGATGCCTGTCGATGCTTTCCGGACATACCGATTGCGTCCTACCGCGGCGGAGCGGCGGTCACGTGGGCCACGACGAGGTCGCCGATCATCTGGCGCTGATGGGCCCGCAGGGCCGGGTCGAGCAGGTCGCGGTCGAAGATGGCGCGGAACGTGTAGCGGTTGGCGCCGCGGAAGATGCAGAAGGCACTGATGATCATGTGGACGTCGAGGGCGTCCACGTCGTCGCGGAAGAGGCCCCCGGCCACGCCCCGCTGCATGATGCGGGTCAGCACGTCGAGCGCGGGGGCGGCCAGGCCCTCGCGGACCTCGGACTTCAGCAGGTGCTGGGCGTAGTGGATGTTCTCGATGGCGACCAGGCGGACGAAATCCTGGTGTTCCTCGTGGTGGTCGAAGGTGAGCTCGGCCAGCTTGCGCAGCGCCTCGACCGGCTCGAGGTGGGCGACGTCGAGCTTCTGCTCGAGCGCGCGGATGTGCTGGTAGGCCTGCTCGAGGACGGCCAGGTAGAGGCCCTCCTTGCCGCCGAAGTAGTAATAGATCATGCGTTTGGTGGTACGGGTCTTGGCGGCGATCTCGTCGACCCGCGCGCCCGCGTAGCCCTGATCGGCGAACTCGTGCGTGGCGACGTCGATGATCTCCGCCCGGGTGCGCTCGGCATCCCGCACCCGTTCGCCGGGCGTCGCCGCTCCCGCTGCCATCCGCTTCCCTTCCGCCGGTCATCCCGACTTTAGCGGGCCGCGGATATTGAGCAGCGGCCGGAACAGCGGACCTTTCAGATCGACGGACCTTTCAGATCGACGGCATCGCGGCCGAAGCAAGTGCCATGCCTCGTCGGTGCCGTGCGCACTTCCTCGAAATCGCCGGAGTGCTGCTGGCCACGCTGGCCGCCACCTGGCTGGGGATCGGCCTGGCGCACGAGTGGGCGCACCCGGCCGTTGGCTGGCTGCCCCTGCCGCTCAGCACCGCCCTGGCCGTGATCGCCTGCGCCCGGGCCGCCCGCGACAGCCGCCTCGACGCGGGCACCCGCCGTTTCTGGCGACACCTCACGCTGGCGAGTGTGTTCTTCACGGCCGGCACCCTCGGCAACGCCTACGACGCGGTCGGCGGCTCGGAGCCCTCGCAGATGATCGGACCGGTCACGCTCGCGCTCTATCTGGCCGTGCTGGGCCTGGTGATCTGGGCTCTGCTGCGCCTGCCGTCCTGGCAGCGCAGCCGGGCCGACTGGATCCGCTTCGCCCTGGACGCCTGCATGGTGCTGGTCACCACGGGCGCCCTCGTCTGGCACCTCGCGCTGCGCGATCACGAACGCTGGACCGCCCAGACCGGCTCGTCCGGCCCGATGCTGGCCATCATGCTGGCGGCCTTCGTGGGCGTTTCGACCTTCGTCAAGGTCGGCTTCGCCGGCGCCGGGCGGCTCGACCGGCAGGCCATCCGCATCCTCGCCGCCGGCGCCGCGATCGCCTCCTCCCTCGGCGGCCTGTCGCCCTTCCTCGCCGACCGGATCTACCTGTCGTCCAGCCTGATCGCCGTGCCGGTGGCCGCGCTCACCATCAACCTCGCGGCCGCCCGCCAGTGGTTCAACGGGGATCGTGCGCCCGAGGCGCGCCGCCGGTCGCGGCGGATCAGCGTCCTTCCGTACGCGGCCGTGGCCGTGACCGACGTGCTGCTGCTCTCCACCGGCACCGGCGACGCCACCGAGACCACCGCCATGCAGCTCGCCGCCGTCGCGCTCACCGCGCTGGTCGTGGTGCGCCAGATCCTGGCGCTGCGCGACAACCAGCGGCTGCTCGACGAGCTGCGGGGCTACCAGGCCAAGCTCACCCATCAGGCGATGCACGACAGCCTGACCGGCCTGGCCAACCGCGCCCTGATGGAACAGCACGTCGGCCGGCTGCTCGACGAGGGGCGCCCGTTCCACGTGGCCCTGCTCGACCTCGACGACTTCAAGACCGTCAACGACCGGCTCGGTCACCACGTGGGCGACCTGCTCATCATGGCCACCGGCAGCCGGCTGACCGGCGTCGTCGACGACCGGGGCCTGGTCGCGCGGCTCGGCGGTGACGAGTTCATCGTGGTCGTCCCGGACGGCAGCGAGATCGAGGCCCTCTTGCGGCGCCTGATCACGGTGGTCGGCGCGCCGGTCGAGCTCGAGGGGCACACCGTGGTCACCGCGGCCAGCGTGGGAGTCACGACAACCCGCCCCGGCGACGTCCCGGCCGAGCTGCTGCGGCGGGCCGACGTCGCGATGTACGCCGCCAAGCACGCCGGTGGCGACGCCTGGCACTGGTTCGACGCGGCCATGGACCGGGCCGCCGACGACGAGGCGCGCCTGGCCGCCGAGCTGCGCCGCGCCCCGGCCGAGGGGCAGCTGGTCGCCCTGTACCAGCCCATCGTCAGCCTGCCCGACGGCGCCCCGGCCGGCGCGGAGGTGCTGCTGCGCTGGCAGCACCCGGAGCGGGGCCTGCTCACACCGGACACCTTCATCCCGCTCGCCGAGAACAACGGGTTCATCGTCGAGCTCGGCGACTGGGTGCTGCGCGAGGCCGTCCGGCAGTCCGTGGAGTGGCGGGACCGCCTCGGCGGCCGGGCCCCGGAGCGGATCAGCGTCAACGTGTCGGCCCGCCAGCTCACCGACCCCCACTTCGTCGACCGGGTGGCCGGGGTGCTGCTGGAAAGCGGTCTGGCGCCGCACCGGCTGATGCTCGAGGTGACCGAGACGGCCGTGCTGTCGGCCGGCGTCGCCGTCGCGCAGCTGCACCGGCTCAAGGCCCTGGGCGTACGCCTCGCGCTCGACGACTTCGCCACCGGTCACTCCTCGCTGAGTCTGCTGCTCGACTGCCCGGTGGACGTGCTCAAGGTGGACAAGTCCTTCGTCAGCGGCACGACCGCGGGGCGGGCCGGCGCGATCATCGTGCGCAACCTGATCGGCTTCACCACCGACTTCGGCATCGAGGCCGTCGCCGAGGGGGTCGAGACGACCGATCAGGCCGCCCGGTTGCACGAGGCCGGCTACCGGTTCGCCCAGGGCTACCTGTTCGGGCGGCCGATGAGCGCGTCCGCCCTGGAGGAGCTGATCACCGTCCGCGCGATCGCGGTCGCCTGACCGGGCTATCGTGCTGTCCATGCGTGTTCTGGTCGCCGATGACGAGAGGGTGCTCGCCGACACCGTGGCCGACGGGCTGCGGGACTTCGCGATGGCCGTCGACGTGGTGTACGACGGCGAGGCGGCCAAGGAGCGGGTGACCGTCAACCGCTACGACGTCGCCGTGCTCGACCGGGACATGCCCGGCGCCACCGGCGACGAGGTCTGCCGCGAGATGATCGCGGCTGGGCTCGACACCCGGGTGCTGCTGCTCACCGCGGCCGCCGGCATCCGCGACCGGGTCGAGGGGCTGGGGCTGGGCGCCGACGACTACCTGACCAAGCCGTTCGCCTTCGCCGAATTGGTCGCCCGGGTGCAGGCCCTCGGCCGCCGGGCCAACGCCGCGCACGGCCCGGTGCTCGACCGCGAGGGCATCACGCTCGACATCCCCCGGCACACCGCCTCGCGCGACGGGCTGCCGCTGCGGCTGTCCCCCAAGGAGTTCGCCGTGCTGCGGGTGCTGCTGCGGGCCGACGGGGCCGTCGTCAGCGCCGAGGACCTGCTGGAACAGGCCTGGGACGAGAACGCCGACCCGTTCACCCAGACCGTGCGGGTCACCGTGATGACGCTGCGCCGCAAGCTCGGCGACCCGCCGGTCATCCACACCGTGCCGCGCGTCGGCTATCGGCTGGGCAGCTAAAGCCGCTGCAACTGGGTGATCACCATCGCCACCGCGAAGAAGCCGTAGAAGCCGATGGCCACGAGCATCCCGCCGAGGCGCCAGCCGCCCAGCCGTACGGCGGAAGGAAGGTCCTTGAGGTTGAGGCGCACCAGCAGGATCGAGTAGAGCAGCGTGACCACCGAGGCCGCGCACGTCGACACGATCAGCAGGCCCAGCGGCTGGGTGAAGCCGGCCAGCAGGATGGACGAGCCCAGCACGATCTCGGCCCAGACGACGGTCAGGTAGAGCCGCGGCTCGGTCCAGCGGGCCGAGGTCTGCAGGTAGTTGCGGCGCAGGAAGTCGCCGGCCACCCGGCCGATGATGTCGAGCAGGCCCATCGCGGCCGCCCACAGCGAGACCGTCGCCACGGCCAGGAAGAGCAGCTTGAGCCAGCCGCCGACCTGGTCCGAGAGGATGTCGGCCTCGATGCGCAGGAACGAGGTGTCGTTCTTGATGTCGTCCCGGCCGAACAGCAACTGGTAGGCCAGCAGGCACATGATCGTGATGGTCACGAAGCAGACCGCCACGAAGGTGACCAGGTGCTCGGCGTTGGCCCGCTTCCACCACACCTGCCAGCGGGCCATGTTCTGCTCGTCGGCCGGGAAGGCGTAGCGGTCGGCGCCGGCCGCCTCCTCCCGTCCGGTGATCGGGGAGACCAGCCGCGGCACGTGCGCGCCCATGCCGTAGCGCTTGTCGCGGATCCAGTTGCTGAGGACCAGATTGTGGACACCGCCCGCGCCGGCCGCTCCGATCGCGCTCAGCAGCAGGGTGAAGGTGATGCCCTCGGGAATCTGCCCGAACTCGGTCACCGTGGCCCGGGCGCCGTCGCCCCACGTGCCGAGCGAGATGACGAAGACGACCACCACGATCAGGAAGAAGACGGTGAGCCCGACCTTGACGATCTCGACCCGCTCGACGGTGTTGTAGACCACCTTGGACACCGAGAGCAGCACGCCGATGGCGACCAGGGTGACGACGGTGACCCAGACCGGGTCACCGCCGCCGACCAGATACGTCAGCACGGTGCTGCCGCTCGTGGCCCAGCCCGGCCAGGCGTACTGGAAGGCCCCGGCCAGGCAGATGATGATCCCCCAGCCCTTCCACCAGCGGGAGAAGCCGGCCACCACGGTCTGGCCGGTGGCCAGCGTGTAGCGCTCGATCTCCATGTTGATGACGAACTGGACGGCGAGGGTGCAGAAGGCCAGCCAGAGCAGGCCGAGACCGCCGATCGCGGTCAGGTAGGGCCACAGGATGATCTCGCCGGCGGCCATGCCGATGCCGACGGCGACCACGCCGGGGCCGATCATCCGGCGCAGGGACAGGGGTTCGGGGAGGTCGCGGGTCTCAGCGGGGGTCCGGGTGCGGGAGGGATTCATGGCGGGCTCCGTTGTCGTGGAGTACGGCATCGAGGTGGCGCAGCATCCGCGCGGTGTCGGGGGTTCGCCCGGTGAACAGCTCGAAGGCGGCGGCGGCCTGGTAGGCGCACATCGCCGTCCCGCCGACGGCCCGCAGCCCGGCGTCGCGGGCCGCTCGCAGCAGCGGCGTCACGACCGGCATGTAGACGATGTCGGCCACCCACAGGCCGCGGTGGAGCAGCTCGGTGGGCAGGGGCAGTCCCGGGTGGGCGCGCATGCCGACCGGACTGGCGTTGACCAGCCCGCCGGCGTTCGCGATCGCCGCCGGCAGATCGGCCGGCGCGGCGACGGAGAGGCGGGTATCGGAGAACCGGGCGGCGAGCTGCTCGCGCCGGCCCGCGTCCGGGTCGACGACGGTCAGGTGCTCGACGCCCAGCGTGAGCTGGGCATAGGCGCAGGCGGCGCCGGCCCCGCCGGCGCCGGCCCCGCCGGCGCCGGTCTGCACGACCCGGCCGCGGGCGAGGTCGCGGTAGGCCTCGGTGAACCCGTACGCGTCGGTGTTGTGGCCGGCCCGCCGGCCGTCGCGGAGGACGACGGTGTTGACCGCGCCGATCGCCCGGGCCTGCGGGGACAGGTCGTCCAGCAGATCGATGACCTGTTGCTTGAAGGGATGGGTGATGTTGAGCCCGGCGTAGCCCTCGCTCTCGGCCCGGGTGAGCAGGTCGCCCAGGGCAGCCGGGGATCCGGTGTCGAACAGGTCGTACGTGAGGTCGAGACCGTGGCTGCGGCCCTCGGCCTCGTGCAGCGCCGGGGACAGGGAGGCGCCGATGCCGGCCCCGATCAAGCCACAGCGCACGCTCGCCGCTCCCGCGAATCGTCAATGTACGGACTGGTACGTTAGTTATCCGCTGTGACGAGGCCCACTGTCAAGGCCCGGTAGCCTGTCGCGGTGATCATCATTGCGAACCTGCTGGTGGCGCTGGTCGCGCTCATCCACGCGTACATCCTGGTCCTGGAGATGTTCCTGTGGACCACCCCGCGCGGGCAGCGCGCGTTCGGGCTCACCCCTGAGTTCGCCCGGCAGACGAAGGTGCTGGGCCTGAATCAGGGGCTCTACAACGGTTTCCTGGCCGCCGGCCTGATCTGGGGACTGGTGGCCGACAACCTCGGCGCCAAGGTGTTCTTCCTGATCTGCGTGGCGGTCACCGGCATCGTCGGGGCCGCCACCGCCAGCCGCCGCATCCTCTACATCCAGACGGCTCCGGCCGTGCTCGCGCTGGCGTTCGTGCTCATCGCCTGAAATTTGTCGGACCCCCGCCTACGCTTTCCCCACTACGTCGGCCGGGGCGTGGCCGCGCTCGCCGCCGATCCCGGCGCCGCCCGGTTCAGCGGGCAGACCCTGTCGAGCGCGGACCTCGCCGCCACCTACGGCGTCACCGACACCGACGGCACGCGGCCCGACTTCCCCCGGTACTTCGCCGAGGTGATGGCCCCCGGCCGCCCCGCCGGCGACGAGGGTTACCGGTAAGGATCAGGCTGCGGCGACCGCTTCGAGGATGACGTCGGCGACGGCTCGGGGCTGGCTGACGCTCAGGGCGTGCGAGGCGCCGGAGATCTCGCGGGCTGTCTTGGCGCCGGCACGGCCGGCCATCCAGCGGTGCAGCTCCACCGGGATGTTGAGGTCGGCGTCGCTGTAGACGAACCAGGACGGGATCGAGCGCCAGGCCGGCTCGTCGGCCGGCAGGCCCGTCGACAGGGCGGCCTCGGTGACCGGGCGCTGGGTCGCGGCCATCAGCGCCGCCTCGGCCTCCGGGACGTCGGCACAGAACTGGCGGCGGAAGACGTCACGGCGGATCGTGAACTCGTTGCCGCCGGTGGCGACCGGGTAGGCGGCGAGCGCGTCGCCGAGCGTGCTGCCGGGGAACTTCAGCGAGAGCGCGAACGCCGACTCCCCCGTGTCCGGGGCGAACGCGTCGACGTAGACGAGTCCCCTCACCTCGTCGTTGCCGGCCGCCGCCTCGGTGACGACCATGCCGCCGTACGAGTGGGCGACCAGCAGCACCGGGCCGCCGATCCCGCCGATGACGTCCCTGACGTACCGGGCGTCGCCGGCCAGGCTGCGCAACGGGTTGGCGACGGCGATCACGTCGAGCGATTCGCCGGCCAGGCGCTCGATGACGCCGTTCCAGCTGGCGGACTCGGCGAAGGCGCCGTGCACGAGCAGGACGGTGGGCTTGGTGTTCTCGGGCATGATCTTCCCCCTCGGGAGTGGAAACGCGGTCTGTCAGCGGTGACCGGGCAGCTCCCCGATCCGTGACGGAGTCGATCGTCACTGGTCTCGTTACTGGCTTCCGGGCAGGTCCCGGGACCAGGATGAGGTGCCGGGAGGGGGCGCGAATGGGTCTGGGTGATCTCAACGAGGCAGCACGGGTGTTCACGGAGGTGCGGCCCCGGCTGTTCGGTATCGCCTATCGCATGCTCGGCAGCGCCACCGAGGCCGAAGACCTGGTGCAGGACGTCTGGCTGCGCTGGCAGACCTACGACCGCGACACCGTGGTGAATCCCGGAGCCTTCCTGGCCACCACCACGACGCGGCTCGCGATCAACAATCTGCAGTCGGCGCGGGTGCGGCGCGAGACGTACGTCGGCCCGTGGCTGCCCGAGCCGGTCGACACCAGCGCCGACCCCTATCTGGGCGCGGAGACGGGCAACGCCCTCGAGTTCGCGGTGCTGATGCTGCTCGAGAAGCTGACGCCCAACGAACGGGCGGCCTACGTGCTCCGCGAGGCCTTCGATTATCCGTACGGGCAGATCGCCGAGATCCTGCAGAGCACCGAGCCGGCCGTACGCCAGCTGGTGAGCCGGGCCCGCAAGCACGTCACCGGCGAGCGCAAGGCGCCCGTGTCGACCACGGCCCAGCGCGAGCTCCTGGCCACGTTCATCACGGCCGCCCGCAACGGCGACATGCAAGGGCTCGAGAGGCTGTTCGCGGCCGAGGTCGCCAGCATCTCCGACGGCAACGGCGCCCGGCAGGTCTCGCGCCGCGCGGTCGTCGGCGCGGCCCGCGTGGCCAAGTACGTCGCGGCCTTCTCGGCCTGGTGGTGGGAGGGCGTCGAGGTCCGGTTCATCACCGCCAACGGCCGGCCCAGCGCCGTGCTGGAGCGCGGCGACGAGACGCTCGCGGTGCTGACCGTCGACGCGTCGGAGGACGGCATCGAGCAGGTGCTGTGGATGATGAACCCGCAGAAGATCGCCGCGGTGAGCTGACCCGCGGCTGTCACAGATCCGTGCCGTGCCCGGTCTTAGCGGGCGACAAGCTCGCCATGCCCGCCGCAGGCGGGAGAAACAGAGGGCACGATGCGGACGATCCTGGTGGTCGGCGGTGGCTATGCCGGCTTCTACACGGCCTGGAAGCTCGAGAAGAAGCTCCGCCGGGACGAGGCTGAGGTCGTCGTCGTCGATCCGCGTCCCTACATGACCTACCAGCCCTTCCTGCCCGAGGTGCTGGCGGGCTCGGTCGAGGCGCGCCACGCGGCCGTCGCGCTGCGCCGCCACCTGAAGAGGACGCGCCTGGTCAACGGCAGCGTCACGACGATCGACCATGCGAACCGCACGGTCGTGGTGCAGCCGGCCGCCGGCGAGAGCTTTCCCCTGGCGTACGACATCCTGGTCGTCACCGCCGGGGCGGTGACCCGCAAACTGGCCATCCCGGGCGTCGCCGAGAACGCGATCGGCATGAAGCACGTCGAGGAGGCCGTGGCCATCCGCGACCGGCTGCTGACCGCCTTCGACCAGGCGGCCACGCTGCCCCGCGGCCCGCAGCGGCAGCGGCTGCTCACCGCCACCTTCGTCGGCGGCGGCTTCTCGGGCGTCGAGGGCTTCGGCGAGCTCATGTCGCTGGGCCAGGCGCTCGTGAAGAGGTATCCCGAGCTCGACCCGTCGGAGCTCAGCTTCCATCTCGTCGAGGCGCGCGACCGCATCCTGCCCGAGGTGACCGGCGAGCCCGGCCGCTGGGTGGTGCGGCATCTCGAGAAGCGCGGCGGCCACGTGCATCTGAACGCGCAGGTGCGCTCGGCCGCCGGCGGGCGCATCGCGCTCTCCACCGGCGAGGAGTTCGACTCCGAGCTGATCGTGTGGACGGCCGGCAACGGCGCCAACCCGATGGTGCACAACCACACCGACCTGCCGATCGACGCCCGCGGCCGGGTCGTGGTGCGGGCCGACCTGCGGGTGGGCACGGACGCCGAGCCGGTCGAGGACGCGTGGGCGGCCGGTGACGACGCGGCGGTGCCCGACCTGGCGATCGACCAGCCGGGCGCCGCGACCGTGCCGAACGCCCAGCACGCCGTACGGCAGGGAAAGCTCCTGGCCAGGAATCTGATCGCCGCGTTGCGGGGGCGCCCGGCCAAGCCGTACAAGCACGCCGGCCTCGGCGTCGTGGCGACCCTCGGGCTGGGCCGCGGCATCTTCCAGTGGCACGGGATCGTCATCAAGGGCTTCCCGGCCTGGGTCATGCACCGCGGCTACCACGTGCTCGCCGTGCCCACCTGGGAACGCAAGGTCCGCGTGCTCGCCGTATGGGCGACCGCCGTGTTGTTCGGGCGCGACATCGTCTCGCTGGCCTCCGTGCAGCACCCGCGCCGGGCGTTCGAGACCGGCGGCGAGCCGGTCCGCGCCACCGCCGGCACCCGTGCCTGATCCGCGCCACCCGGCCGATGCATCCGTTACATCTGCTCGCCGTCGCCTGCCAAGCCGCTGACCTCGCGACCGTCGAGTCCCAGCTGGCCCCCGGCGTCGTGGCCGTCTGCGACGGCGGTGGCCTGGTGTCCGCCCCGAGCGAGCCCGTGCGAGGCGCGGCGGAGGTCGCTTCGCTGTTGCTGACCCTGCTCGCCGGCACGCTGCTCACCCGGGAGACGGTGAACGGCCTGCCCGGCCTGGCCGCCCGCCGCGCCGACGGGACGCCGCTGGCCGTGCTGGTGGCCACCGGCGCTCCGGCCGAGATCGGTTCGCTCTGGATCGTGCTCAACCCCGACAAGCTGCGGCGCTGGAGCTTGTATTCGTAGACCATGGTTACCGCTGCCCAACCGCGCCAAGGTGGAGTCACATCCCTTCTCTGACCTGGAGTTTTCTCGTGAGTACGAAGCTGGCTGTGGTGACCGGGGCGAGCAGTGGCGTAGGCCTGGGACTGGCCACCCGCCTGGCCGCCGAGGGCGCCGAACTGCTGCTGCCCGTCCGTGATCCGGCCAAGGGCGAGGCTGCCGCCGCCCGCATCCGCGCCGAGGCGCCGCAGGCCCGTGTCACCCTGGCCGCGCTCGACCTGGCGTCGCTGGCCTCCGTGGCCGCGTTCGCCGAGACCGTCGACCGTCCCGTCGACGTGCTCATCAACAACGCCGGCGTGATGGCGCCGCCCGTCCGGCACACCACCGCCGACGGCCTGGAGCTGCAGTTCGGCACCAACCACATCGGGCACTTCGCGCTCACCGCCCGGCTGCTGCCGCAGTTGCGCGCCGGACGGGCTCGAGTCACGACGATGACGAGCGGCGCCGCCCGCAACGCGACAATCAATTGGGACGACCTGGGGAGCGCGCGCGGCTACGCGGCCATCAAGGCGTACGGGCAGTCGAAGCTCGCGAATCTGATGTTCGCGCTCGAACTCGACCGGCGCTCGCGGGCCGAGGGGTGGGACATCGTCAGCAACGCGGCACACCCGGGCACGACCCTGACCGGCCTGTACGCCGCCGGTCCGAACCTGGGCCGCGACAAGCCGGCCCGGCTCGAGGCGATCATGTCGCGGCTGGCCCGCTGGGGCGTCTTCGTCCAGGGGGTCGAGCAGGGTCTTCAGCCCGCGCTGTACGCGGCCACGAGTGAGGAGGCGCGCGGCGGGCGGCTCTACGGTCCGGACGGGATCGGGCAGTTCACCGGGAAGCCGACCGAGCTGGCGATCTATCGCCCGGCCCGCGACCTGGCCGCGGCCCGGCGGCTGTGGGACGTGTCGGCCGAGCTGGCCGGCGTGGAATTCGTACCGGGCGGCGGCGCCGGCCGGAACCCGAGGACCTGACCGTGGACCGCGCTCTGCTCGCCGACTATCTGCGCACCCGCCGGGAGGCGTTGCAGCCCGAGGACGTGGGGCTCCCCCGCGGCCGTCGGCGGCGGACGCGGGGCCTGCGGCGGGAAGAGGTCGCGGTGCTGGCCGGCATGTCGATCGACTACTACACGCGGCTCGAGCAGCCGCGCGGGCCGCACCCCTCGGAGCAGATCCTGGAGGCGCTGGCCCGCGCGCTGCGGCTGTCGCGCGAGGAGCGCGAGCACCTGTTCCGGCTGGCGGGCTACGCCACCGGACGCCGGGCCGCGGACACCGACCACATCAACCCCGGCATGCGGCGCATCTTCGACGGCCTGCAGGGGGCAGCGGCGCAGGTGGTGAGCCCGTTCGGCGAGACGCTGCTGCAGACACCGCTGTCGGTCGCGCTGATCGGCGACGAGAGTGTCCACAGCGGACTGTCGCGCAGCAAGCACTACCGCTGGTTCACCGAGCCGGCAGCCCGGTCGGCGTATCCGCCCGACGACCACGACGAGCAGAGCCGGCTGATCGTGGCCGACCTGCACTCGTCGTACACCCGGGACGGCAGGGACTCCCGCGCCGGGGCGCTCGTGGCGGCCCTGCTGCGCGAGAGTCCCGAGTTCGCGGCCCTCTGGCGGGAACACCCGGTGGCCGGCCCCTACTGCGGCCAGGTGCGGCTCGTCCACCCGCAGGTGGGCGCGATCGATCTGTTCTGCCAGCGGCTGATCGACCCCGACCAGTCGCAGCAGCTGGTGGTCTACACGGCGACGCCGGGCACCGAGAGCGCCGAGAAACTCGAGCTGCTCTCGGTGCTGGGCGCCTCTTATCCGGCCTGAGCGGCGAGGAACTCGCGGAAGGTCTGCTTCGCGATGACCGCGTCGGCCGGGCCGGTCAGCACGTCACCCTGGACGGCGGCGAACATGCCCGCTGTGTTGTCGGTGACGACCGTGCGCGGGTCGCCCGTGGCGGCCAGGGCGATCCGGCCCAGTTCGTCGAGCGGGAACACCTCGGGGCCGACGATGTTCACGATGCCGTTCAGCGGCCGGCCCGCGGCCACCTGCGCCACCTCGCGCGAGATCTCGGCCGACGCCAGTGGCTGCACCGGCGTCGTGGGCAGGTGGACCTTGTCGCCCTCGACGACCCACGACAGCACCGACTTCATGAACTCGAAGAACTGGCCGGCCCGCACGATCGACCACGGGACCGGCCCGTTCTTCAGGATCTCCTCCTGCAGCACCTTGGCCTTGTAGTAGTCGAGGCCCGGCACCTGGTCGACACCGACGATCGACAGGATCACGGCGTGGCCGACCCCCTGGCGCTCGGCCGCGGCGAGCATGTTGTCCATCGTGGTGCGGAAGAAATCGATCGACTTGTCGTCGAACGTCGGCGAGTTGGTCAGGTTGACGACCACGTCGGCGCCCTTCAGCCCCGCGTCGAGCCCCTCGCCCGTGAGCAGGTCGACGCCGTTGGCCGGCGACAGCGGCTCAGCGTCGTGCCCGTGCTCGCGCATCAGCGTGACAACCTGCGAGCCGATGAGTCCGGTCCCACCCAGCACGGCGATCTTCATGTCCGTCACTTCCTTCGTTCAGCTGTCTCGGTCGTCAGCTTCGACCGGACAGCCCCGCAACCTGTGACATGCGACCCGCGTCACGCCCTTGTCGCTCAGAGGGCGGCACGCTCCTGCTCGATCGTGGTGTCATCGCCGTGGCCGGTGTGCACGACAGTGTCGCCGGGGAGGGTGAACAGCTTGGCGCGGATCGAGGCGACGATGACGTCGGCGTCGGAGTAGGAGCGGCCGGTGGCGCCCGGGCCGCCCTGGAACAGGGTGTCGCCGGTGAAGACAGCGTTCAGGTCGGGGGCGTGGAGGCAGACCGCGCCGGGCGCGTGGCCCGGTGTGTGCAGCACGGTCAGGGCCGTGCCGCCCACCTCGATCTTCTGGCCGTCGGCCAGGTCGGCGTCCCAGGCGACCGACGCGCCGTGGGTCAGTTCCCACAGCGGCCGGTCGTCGGGGTGCAGCAGGATCGGGGCGCCCGTGCGTTCGCGCAGCGCGGGCGCCACCCGGACGTGGTCGTCGTGGGCGTGGGTGCAGACGATCGCGCGGACCGTGCGGCCGCCGACCACCGCCAGGATCGCGTCGACGTCGTGCGGCGCGTCGATCACCACGCACTCGGTGTCGTCGCCGACCACCCAGATGTTGTTGTCGACGTCGTACGTCTGCCCGTCGAGGCTGAACGTGCCGCTGACGACACCGTGGCCGACCTTCGCTTGCTGCATGGCTCGCCCTGATCCTTCCGCACCGCTGGTCACATCACGATCAGACTAACGACCGCTCCTCGTGGCGCTCGGCTTCGGTCGAGAGCGTGCCGCCCGATTCGTCCCGGCCGGCTCGGGCGTGCAGGCAGCGCGCCCATCCGGGGGTCCACCAGTTCGCCTTGCCGGCCGGCTTCATCGGGCGGGAACCAGCAACGGGGCATAGCCCACCGACGATCACCTTGATAGGTTGTTGCAAACAACTGGCAACAACAAAGGAGTGGCGTTGACCTCCGTAGCGCATGACGTGCTCGGGCTCCGCGCGCAGCGCCGTCGCACCACGCTGTGGCTGCTGGCCCTGACCGCCGGCCTGGTGGCCACCGCGGTGATCGCGGTCGGCACGGGGGCGATCGCGATCAGCCCCGGCACCGTCGCTCGCATCCTCGCCCGTCAACTGTTCGGCCTGGGCGAGGTGACCTGGGCGCCGCCGCAGGAGGCGATCGTCTGGCTGGTGCGGTTCCCCCGGGTGCTGCTCGGCCTGCTGGTCGGCGCCGGCCTGGCCGTCTGCGGCGTCGCGCTGCAGGCGATGGTGCGCAACGTGCTCGCCGACCCCTACCTGCTCGGCATCAACTCGGGCGCCTCCAGCGGCGCTGCCGCGGCCATCCTGTTCGGCGCCGGTGCGGGCTTCGGCCAGTACGCGCTGTCGACCAGCGCCTTCCTCGGCGCGCTGGCCGCCTCGCTGCTGGTCTTCCTGGTCGCCCGCAGCGGTGGCCGGGTCACCTCGATCCGGTTGCTGCTGGCCGGCGTCGCGGTGGGCTACGCGCTCTACGCGACGACCAGCTTCCTGATCTTCGCGTCCGGATCGGCCGAGGGCGCCCGGTCGGTGATCTTCTGGCTGCTCGGCTCGCTCGGCCTGGCCCGCTGGGACGCGCTGCTGGCCCTCGCCGCGGTGGTCATCGGCGGCACGGCGGTCTACCTCACCATCGCCGGCCGCCGGCTCGACGCCCTGGCCATCGGCGACGAGACCGCGCACACCCTCGGTTTGAACCCCGACCGGTTCCGCCTGCGGCTGCTCGTCGTGGTCTCGCTCTGCGTCGGCGTGCTGGTCTCCGCGGCCGGCAGCATCGGCTTCGTCGGGCTCGTGGTGCCGCATCTGGCCCGCCGCCTGGTCGGCGCCCCGCACGTCCGCGTGGTGCCGGTGGCCGCCCTGCTGGGCGCGATCCTCCTGGTCTGGGCCGACGTCATCGCCCGGGTGCTGCTGGCCCCGCAGGAGATCCCCATCGGCATCATCACCGCGCTGCTCGGCGCCCCGTTCCTGCTCGTCCTCATCCGCCGACTGCACGGAGGCCAGCCATGAAGAAGATCGCCACCCTCTCCGCGGTGCTCCTGCTCGCCGCCGGCTGCGAGGCCCCCGACAAGTCCTCGACGGCCGCGCCCGGCGACGAGTTCCCGTTGACGGTCCGCAACTGCGGCGTCGACGTCACGTTCGAGAAGGCGCCCGAACGTCTGGTGATGCTCAAGAGCGCCGCCGTTCCCTACCTGCACGACCTCGGCGTGCTCGGCAAGGTGACCGCCCGCGCCGGGCAGTACCCGAAGGCGTACTACGACGACGCCACCCTGGCCGAACTCGACCGGATCCCGCTGCTCACCGACAAGACCGATACCAGCGGCCACCTGCAGATCTCGAAGGAGGTGGTGATCAGCCAGACGCCCGATCTGGTGCTCGGCGAGGTCGACAACCTGTCCCGCGACAGCCTCTCCGCCGTCGGCATCCCGCTGCTCGAGGAGCCCGCGATGTGCCCGGGCAGCACCAGCGCGCCGACGTTCGACGACATCTACCGGCAGCTGGACACGTACGGAAAGATCTTCGAACGGCCGGCCGAGGCGACGGCCGCGGTGACGGCGCTCAAGGAGCGCATGGCCACGTTCAAGGGCGAGCCGACCGGGCGTACGGCCGCCGTGCTCTACCCCACGGTCGGAGGCGGAGTGACGTACGCCTACGGGGCCGCCAGCATGGCCGACCCGCAGCTGCGGGCGGCCGGGTTCGAGAACGTCTTCGGCGACAGCGGGGAACGCGTCTTCGAGGTGACCCTCGAGGAGCTGCTGGGCCGCAATCCCGACGTGCTGATCCTCCTGTACGGCGCCGGCGACCCCGCGCAGGTCGAGCGGGCTGTCACCAGCCTGCCGGGCGCCGAGAGACTCAAGGCCGTACGGGACAGGGCCGTCATGACGCAGCTGTTCAACTTCACCGAGCCGCCGTCGCCGCTGTCCGTCGACGGCCTGGAGAAGATCGTCGAACGGTTCCGGCAGTGATCCAGGCTTCCGCGGTGTCGTGGCGTTACGGCGCCACTCCGGTGATCGACAGCGTCAGCGTGACCGCGCTGCCCGGCCGCGTGCTGGGACTCATCGGGCCCAACGGCTCGGGCAAGACCACGCTGCTGCGACTGCTCCACGGCGCGCTGCGCAGCCCGACGGGTCAGGTCACTGTGGACGGTGACCGGCTGCCGTCGCTGTCACCCCGCGAGACCGCGCTGCGCATGGCCGTCGTGGTGCAGGAGACCGGCGGCGAAACGGCCCTGACCGTGGCCGAGATGGTGGTGCTCGGCCGGGGCCCGCACCTGTCCACCTTTCAGCGCGCCGGCCGCGACGACCACGAGATCGCCGCCCGCTGCCTGGCCCGCGTCGGCGCCACCCACCTCGGCCCGCGCCCGTTCAGCGGCCTGTCCGGCGGCGAACGCCAACGGGTGCTCATCGCCCGCGCGCTCGCCCAGCAGGCCACCCACCTGCTGCTCGACGAGCCGACCAACCACCTCGACATCCGCTACCAGCACGAGGTCCTGGGCCTGGTCCGCGGGCTCGGCACGTGCTCGGTCGTGGTGCTGCACGACCTCAACCTGGCCGCCCGCTACTGCGACGACCTGGTGCTGCTCGGCCGGGGCGGGGTGGTGGCGGCCGGGCCGGTGGACGAGGTGCTCGACCCGGCCGTCCTCGAGCCCGTCTACGGCATCGGAATCAAGCGCCTCGACCTCGACGGCCACCTGCACCTGCTGTTCCACCCGTTCTCCGAGGAGGCCGCATGACAGCGCAGGACAGCATCAACGACTACTGGACCGGCCGCGCTCCCGGCTACGCCGAGTACCAGCTGCGGCCCGAGCGGCTCGCCGACGACACCGCCGCCTGGTCGGAGGTCTGGTCGTCCGAGCTGCCGCCCGCGCCCCTCGACGTGCTCGACGTCGGCACCGGGAGCGGCCAGGTCGCGTCGGTGCTGGCCGGGCTCGGCCACCGGGTGACCGGCATCGACCTGTCGGAGGGAATGCTGGAGCAGGCGCGGGCCACGGTGAAGGGCGTCGACTTCCGCCTCGGCGACGCCGTCACACCCGACTTGCCGGCGGGGAGCTTCGACGCCGTGACCGGTCGCTACGTCATGTGGACCCTGCGGGACCCGGCGGCGGCCGTGCGGAACTGGATCCGGCTGCTGCGGCCCGGCGGAACGGTTGCCGTGGTGGACAGCACGTGGTTCCCGCACGGCCCGCAGTCCTTCTACGAGCCCGAGGTGTGGCAGGCGCTGCCGCTGGCCCGGGCCACCTCCATCGCGCCGACCGCCGCCGTGCTCGAGGAGGCCGGCCTGACCGGGGTGACGGTCACGCCCCTGACCACGATCTACGAACTCGACCGGAAGTACGGCGTGGCGCCCGGCCACGACCTGCAGACGCAGTATCTGATCACCGGGAGGCTCTGATGGAGTTCCGCGAAGCGCTGCGCGGCCGGCGAATCGTCCGCAACTATCGCACCGACCCGATTCCCGACGAGGTCATCGCCCGCACCGTCGAGGTCGTGCACCGGGCGCCGAACGCCGGCTTCAGCCAGGGTCACCGCCTGGTCGTCGTCACCGATCCGGACACCCGACCCTCGGCCACCCCGCCGACGACCCGGCCGTCCCCACCGCCCGGCTCGCCGAGCGACGCCGGCCGATCGACGAGCTGGTCAGCTGGCGCCGGTGAGCCGGGTCGCGAAGACGAGCGGCGGACCCGCCTCGGGACGGGCGACGACGGTGATCCCGGTGCGCCGGCCCGCCGCCAGCGGCACGGCCGCCAGGGCCATGCCGGGCGCGACCACCTGGGCGGCGAACGGCTCGCCCGAGCCGGGCACGACGGTCCAGGAACGGATCCGACCGGCTGTCTTCTCCGCACAGAGATGCAGCAGCGCTGTGCCGCTGCGCACCGGCTCCGCCCGCAGGAGCAACTGCCGGCCCTCGGCGTACGCCACCGCGGACTTCCGGACCGGGCAGGGCCCCTCCGCCTCGGCGGACGCGATGTACGCACCCGTCCAGAGCAGCGTCGTCGCGACCAGGACCACCCCCAGGGCCACCGCCACAACCAGCCCGCCTCGCCACGAGCGACCAGGCGCGGCCGGGACAACAACGGCTGCGGTACGAGCGAGAAGCAACCCGTCGGCCCCGTGCCGCACAGTGAGCAAGCCTCCGGCCCCCGCACCGCGCCGCCGCCGGGCACGGCAGTACCGCGTGCCGGTCGTGGCCGCTGCCGGCCCGTGCTCCCCGAACTCCATGCCCGGGTAGTCGCTGCGCCGAGCCCGCTGGTTCCCTCGCCACAGCACCACCGTGGTGGCGGCTACCGTGGTGGCCGGATTCGAGAACGTCGGGGTGAGTGTGAGCGAGACCGCTGAGGGCTGCACGGTGACCGTGTGCCGCGACTGCTGCTGCGGTAACGCGCTCCAGCACCCATCGCTCGACCACGAGGCCCAGCTCGACCGATTGAGCGCGGCTCTGGCCCCCACCCACCGCGTACGCAAGAGCCTCTGCCTCGATGTCTGCGCCGAGGCCAACGTGATGGTCGTGCACCCCGCACCCACCGCCCGCCGCCGGGGCGCCACCCCGGTCTGGTTCGGCCTCGTGCTCAGCCCCGAGGTCGAGGCCGACCTGGTCTCCTGGGTGCGGGCCGGCGGGCCAGGCGTCGCCGAACTCCCACCCGTGCTCGACCTCTCCGTCATCCCGGCCCCCGGCCGCTGACGGCCC
Source organism: Paractinoplanes hotanensis (assembly GCF_023717965.1). Taxonomy (NCBI): domain Bacteria; kingdom Bacillati; phylum Actinomycetota; class Actinomycetes; order Micromonosporales; family Micromonosporaceae; genus Paractinoplanes; species Paractinoplanes hotanensis. The sequence continues at coordinate 172,038 of NZ_JAMQOL010000001.1, forward strand.
ACGCGGTCGCCGCCGTGACCGGGCCGTCGCCGCCGTAGCCAGGTCGTCGCCGCCGTCACCGGGCCGTCGCCGCCGTAGCCGGGGTCATCGTAGAGTGGGTGCCGTGCCGATGCCCGAGGTCGACGCCGGGCCGGCCCTGCGGGCGGCGGCCCGGCTCGGGCCGTATTTCGCCTGGCAGCCGCTCGACGCCGAGCCGGGGTGGCGGCCCTTCGGCGAGCTGCTCGACCCGGCCGTCGTGGCCGAGCGGGTCGAGGCCGGGCGGCGGGTGCTTCTGCGAATGTCCGGCCTGCGCCGCGACGAGATCGGCGAGCGGGTGGTCGCCTCCACGATCTTCCTCGGGCTGGCCTCGCGGCTCGTCTCGCCCGTGCTGGCGGCGGCTGCGCTCACCGGCCTCGTGCCGCTGGCCGACCCGGGCCGCCTGTGGTGGCGGCCCGTCGAGAGCGGTCCGATGCCGATCGCGTACGACGGCCTGGGCGCCGCCGCGGGCAGCGGGCACGACCGTACGGCGATCGACCAGCTGGTCCGCCCGATGCTCGAGGTGTTCCGCCACCGGTTCGTCCTGTCCCCGCAGGTGTTGTGGGGCAACGTCGCCTCGGCGCTCGGCGGAGCCGTCGGCATGATCGCCGGCAACGCCCCCGGCCGGGCCGCCGAGCGTGCGGCCACGATCGTCACCGGCCTGCTCGCGGAGCCGCCCCTGGCAGGCATGGCGACCCTGCACCGGCCCGATCCGCACCGGGCCCGCTGGTTCCTGGTGCGCGACAACTGCTGCCTCTACTACCGCATCCCCGGCGGCGGCACCTGCGGCGACTGCGTGCTCACGCCGGAAGTGGTCCGGCGTGAGCAGTGGCAGAGGCTCCTCAGCCGCTGATGCGTGGCCGGCCGAAAGGCGATGGGCCACCGGACACCTCAGCCGCCGCGAACCTCGGCGGCGGCTGCCACGAGGTGCTTCAGCGACGCCTCGACCTCGGGGTAGCCGCGGGTCTTGAGGCCGCAGTCGGGGTTGACCCAGATCCGGCGGGCCGGCACCGCGGCGACGGCCCGGCGCAGCGATTCGGCCACCTCGTCGCGCGACGGCACCCGGGGCGAGTGGATGTCCCAGACGCCGGGGCCGACACCGCGGGCGTAGCCGATCGCGGCCAGGTCGCCGAGCACCTCCATCTTCGACCGGGACGCCTCGATGCTGGTGACGTCGGCGTCGAGGGCGTCGATGGCCGTGATGACCTCCCCGAACTCGGAATAGCAGAGGTGGGTGTGGATCTGGGTGTCGTCGGCCACGCCGCTGGTGGCCAGCCGGAACGAGCCGACCGCCCAGTCCAGGTACGCCTTCTGGTCGGCCCGGCGCAGCGGCAGGGTCTCGCGCAGCGCCGGTTCGTCGACCTGGATCACCCTGATGCCGGCCCGTTCCAGGTCGGCCGTCTCGTCGCGCAGGGCCAGCGCGACCTGGTCGGCGGTGTCCGCCCAGGGCTGGTCGGTGCGGACGAACGACCAGGCCAGGATAGTGACCGGGCCGGTGAGCATGCCCTTCACCGGGCGGTCGGTGAGCGACTGCGCGAACGTCGACCACTCGACGGTCATCGGGCCGCGGCGGGCCACGTCGCCGTAGATGATCGGCGGGCGTACGCAGCGGGAGCCGTACGACTGCACCCAGCCGAGGTCGGTGGCCGCGAACCCGTCGAGCTGCTCGCCGAAGTACTGCACCATGTCGTTGCGCTCCGGTTCCCCGTGCACGAGGACGTCCAGGCCCAGCTCCTCCTGCAGCCGGATGACGTGCTCGACCTCCTTCCTCATGAGCGCGGCGTAATCGGCGGCGGACAGGGTTCCGGCGCGCAGAGCGGCCCGCGCCTGCCGCAGCGGAGCGGTCTGCGGGAACGAGCCGATGGTCGTGGTGGGCAGATCCGGCAGCCCGAGCCGGGCCTGCTGGGCGGCGGCCCGTTCAGCGTAGGCGCCGCGCTGCCGGTCGGCCGGGCTCAGTGCGGCGATCCGGGCCCGTACGCCGTCGTGCCGCCACGACGGCGGGGTCGCGGGCAGCGGTTCGGGGAGGTGGGCGGTGCCGTCGCGCAGCGCCCTGCCGAGCAGCACGACCTCGTCCACCTTCTGCCGCGCGAACGCGAGCCGGGCGACCAGGTCCGCGTCCAGGCGCTTCTCGACCGACAGGTCGACCGGGACGTGCAGCAGCGAGCATGAGGCCGAGACCGCGACGTGGTCGGCCAGCCCGGTGACGGTCGCTCCGATCGAGGCCGCGGCGCGCAGGTCGGTACGCCAGATGTTGTGCCCGTCGACCAGTCCGGCGACGATCGTCTTGCCGCGCAGCGGCCCGGCGGCGGCCAGCCGGGCCAGGTTGCCCCGGCCGGCGACCAGATCGAGGCCGAGCGCCTCGATCGGGGTGCCGAGCAGCGCGGGCAGGGCGGCGCCGAGCTCGCCGAAGTAGGTGGCTACGAGGATCTGCGGCCGTCGTTCGAGGCCGCCGAGGCGGTGGTAGACCGCGCGCAGCGCGTCGATCTCCGCCGGCGTGCGGTCGGTGACGTAGGCCGGCTCGTCCAGCTGCACCCAGGGCACGCCGGCGTCGGCGAGGCGAACCAGGATCTCCGCGTACGTGTCGGTCAGCTCGCCGAGACGGTCGAACGGCAGCCCGCTCGACGCGGAGGGCTTGGCCAGAAGCAGGAACGTGGCCGGCCCGACCAGCACCGGGCGGGTGGTGATGCCGAGCGCGGCGGCTTCGGCGTACTCCCGCAGGGGCTTGTCCGGCCGCGCCCGGAAGGTGGTCTCGTCGGCGATCTCGGGGACCAGGTAGTGGTAGTTGGTGTCGAACCACTTGGTCAGCTCGAGCGCGGGCTCGGCGTCGACTCCGCGGGCCATGGCGAAATACGTGTCCAGTTCGGACAGACACAGCCGGTCGAACCGGTCCGGGACCGCACCGACGGCGACGGCGGTGTCGAGGACGTGGTCGTAGAACGAGAACGTGTTGGACGGGATAGCGTCGAGCCGGGCGTTGCGCAGCGTCTGCCACACCTCGGCGCGCAGCCCGGCGGCGGTCCGCTCGAGTGCGGCGGCGTCGATCGTGCCGGCCCAGTAGGCTTCGACGGCCTTCTTCAACTCACGGTTGGCGCCGATACGCGGGTAGCCGAGCACAGTGCTCTGCCCGAAAGGCGTTGTCACGACAGGTGTTCCTTCCCTCGAAGACCCCGGTGGCCCACGAGAAGAGGCACGCTGAAACGAGGCACCTGACCCTCCCGCGGGATCACCGGCGGCGCGCACCGGTCGGTGCGCACGGTGCGGGCAGGTCTTCGGACTTGCGGGCGCCTGGCACGTTCCTACTGGCCGTCGCTTCCCAGGCCTCGCGGCCCAGTGCTTGATGACGGCGGTCGTTCCCACTCACCGCTGCGGGGCAGTCCCGGATTTCCACCGGGTTCCCTCTTACGACGCCCCGGTCCGGTCTCGTCGGACCGGGGCGAACCAGCACTGCCGTCCACTCTAGTGAGCGGATCGGCATCAGTCGCTCAGAATTCGTCGTCGAAGGTGACCGAACCCGTCACACCGACCTGGTAGGCCGAGACACGGCGCTCGAAGAAGTTCGAGAGCTCCTGCACGTCCTGGAGCTCCATGAAGGCGAACGGGTTGCCGCTGCCGTACATCGGCTCGATGCCCAGCGCCGACAGGCGGCGGTCGGCGACATGCTGCAGGTACTCGCGCATGTCGGCCAGCGACATGCCCGAGACGCCCTGGGTGAGCAGGTCCTCGGCGAACTGCACCTCGCATTCGACGGCCTCGGACAGCATGTCGCGGACCTGCTGCTCCATCTCGGCGTCGAAGAGATCCGGTTCCTCCTGCCGGACCTGGTCGACCACGTCGAACGCGAACGCCATGTGCATGCTCTCGTCGCGGAAGACCCAGTTGGTGCCGGAGGCGAGGCCGTTCAGCAGGCCGCGGGAGCGCAGGAAATACACGTACGCGAAAGCGCCGTAGAAGAACAGCCCCTCGATGCACGCGGCGAAGCAGATCACGTTGAGCAGGAACGCGCGGCGGTCCACCTTCGACCGCAGCGAGCGCAGTTCGTAGATCGAGTCGATCCACTGGTAACAGAACTCGGCCTTGCGGGCGATCGACGGGATGTTCTCGACGGCCGCGAACGCCTCGGCGCGCTCGTCGAGATCGGGCACGTAGGTGTCGAGCAGGTTCAGATAGAACTGAACGTGCACGGCCTCCTCGAACAGCTGCCGCGAGAGATAGAGGCGGCCCTCGGGCGAGTTGACGTGTTGATACAGGTTGAGCACGAGGTTGTTGGACACGATCGTGTCACCGGTGGCGAAGAAGGCAACCAGCCGCGAGACCAGGTGTTGCTCGGCCGGTGAGAGGCGCTGCAGGTCGGCGAGGTCGCCGTGCAGGTCGACCTCCTCGACGGTCCAGGTGTTCTTGATGGCGTCCTTGAAGCGGTCGAAGAAGTGCGGGTAGCGCATCGGCCGCAGCGTGAGGTCCATGCCGGGATCGAGCAGCATCTGACGTACGGGGGTGGTGGTCACTGGCAGGCCTCACATGACTCGGGGTTTTCCAGGGAGCAGGCAAGGGCTTCCTCGTCGGAGACGACGGGAAGCGCGGCGAGCGGCGTCGTGGCTGCCGCGACGGAGACGGTCGCCTGCTGGATGCGCGTCGCGGGGCGCGAGCGCAGGTAGTACGACGTCTTCAACCCGGCCTTCCAGGCGTACAGGTACATCGAGGAGAGCTTGCCGATGGTCGGCGCGCTCAGGAACAGGTTGAGCGACTGCGACTGATCGATGTAGGGCGCCCGGGCGGCGGCCAGCTCGATCAGGGCCTTCTGCGGCAACTCCCAGGCCGTACGGAACAGTTCGCGCACCTCGGCCGGCAGTTCGGCGATGCCCTGGACGGAACCCTCGGCCCGCTTGATCTGCTCCCGGATCGAGGCCGTCCACAGGCCGCGGGCCTTCAACTCCCGTACGAGATACGTGTTGATCTGCAGGAACTCGCCGGACATGGTCTCGCGCTTGAAGAGGTTGGACACCTGCGGCTCGATGCACTCGTAACACCCGGCGATCGAGGCGATGGTGGCCGTCGGCGCGATCGCCACCAGCAGCGAGTTGCGCAGACCGCTCGTCCGTGCGCGTTCGCGCACGTTCGTCCACCGTTCGGTCTGCGCGGGCGTCGCTCCCCACAGGTCCGGGTGCAGGTCACCGCCCGCGGCGCGGGTCTCGGCGAAGGCCGGGTGCGGTCCGAACTGCTCGGCCAGATCGGCCGACACCTCCAGCGCGGTCAGAAAGATCTCTTCTTGTACGCGCGTGGACAGTTCCTGGGCTTGGGCCGAGTCGAACGGAAGCCGCAGTTGGAAGAACGCGTCCTGCAGCCCCATCAGCCCGAGCCCGATCGGCCGCCAACGTGGGTTCGACTTCGCGGCCTGCTCGGACGGGTAGTAGTTGATGTCGATGACCCGGTCCAGGAACACCACCGCGGTCCGCACCGTGGCGCGCAACTTCTCCCAGTCGACGCCGCCGCCGGTCACGTGAGCGCCGAGGTTGATCGAGCCGAGGTTGCACACCGCCGTCTCGTCGTCGCTGTTCACCTCGAGGATCTCGGTGCACAGGTTGGACAGGTGGATGGTGTTGCCCGGGGCGCCGGTCTGGTTGGACAACGCGTTCGAGCGGTCCTTGAACGTCATCCAGCCGTTGCCGGTCTGCGCGAGTGTGCGCATCATCCGCCCGTACAGGTCGCGGGCCTTGACCTTCTTGACCGCCTTCTTCTCGGCCGCCCGGTAGGCCTCGTCGAACGCCTCGCCGAACAGGTCGGGCAGCTCGGGCGCGTCGGACGGGTCGATCAGCGACCACTCGCCGTCGGCCTCGACCCGGCGCATGAACTCGTCCGGGATCCAGTTGGCCAGGTTGAGGTTGTGGGTGCGGCGCGACTCCTCGCCGGTGTTGTCGCGCAGCTCCAGGAACTCCTCGACGTCCGGGTGCCACGGCTCGAGATAAACGCAGGCCGCGCCCTTGCGCCGGCCGCCCTGGTTGACCGCGGCGACGCCCGCGTCGAGGGTCTTGAGGAACGGGACGATGCCGTTGGACCTGCCGTTCGTGCCCCGGATGAGCGCGCCACGACCCCGGACGCGCGACCACGCGATGCCGATGCCGCCCGAGAACTTGGACAGCTTCGCGACCTGGTGGTAGCGCTCGTAGATGGAGTCGAGCTCGTCGCGCGGCGAGTCGACGAGGAAGCACGACGACATCTGGGTGTGCCGGGTGCCCGAGTTGAACAGCGTCGGTGAGCTGGGCAGATAGGCCAGCGACGACATCAGCCGGTAGAACCCGATGGCCTCGGACGGCGTCTCGGACAGCCCGCACGCCACCCGCAGCAGGAAGTACTGCGGGGTCTCGACGACCGTGCGCTCCTGGGGGTGGCGCAGCAGGTAGCGGTCGGCCACCGTACGCAGCCCGAAGTACTCGAACCGCAGGTCGCCGTCCACATCGATCGCGTCGTCCAGCTTTCGCGCGTTTCGCTCGACGAAGCCGGCCGTTTCGTCGCCGATCAGCCCCAGTGAGTGCGCGTTTCTGATCGATTGACTGAAACTGTGCACACCCTGGAGGCGGACCTCCTTGTCGACGTAGGCCGCGAGCAGCCGCGCGGCCAGCTTCGAGTACTGCGGCTCCTCGCCGATCAGCTCGGCCGACGTCTGGATGGAGAGCTTGTCGAGCTCCGCGGTCGTCGCGCCGTCGTAGAGCCCGCTGATCGTCTTGGTCGCCACCCGCAGCGGATCCACCTCGTCGAGGTCGGCCACCCACCGCTCGACGGCTTTGACGATCTTGTTGACGTCGACCGTCTCCAGGTCGCCGTTGCGCTTGCGCACCTGCATGCCGTGCCGTCGTTGCTCCGGCACCGCGGTCGTGTCCTGCGTGACCGTCATTCTCGCGTTCCCCCCTTGCACCCGTGGTGAAGGCACGCAGGGGACGCCGACGGCCTGGTGCGGCCGTACGAATGGCGTCGGCCGTCCCGCGCGGCCTTCGTCCACCGCACGCCACAGTGGCGTACGGTGCGCTGGCAGGTCTTCGGACTCGTGGGCGCACTGCACCAGGCCTACTGGCCGTCGCTTCCCAGGCGTCGTTCAAGACGCCCAGTGCTGTGTGACGGCGGTCGTTCCCACTCACCGCTGCGGGGCAGTCCCGGATTTCCACCGGGTTCCCTCTTGCCTCGATCACCGCCCAGCGATGATCGAACCAGCTGCGGGAGTCACCATATATGGAGGACGGCCCCCACGCACAACACCACATGCTGTGGCGGGCGTGTCACCCGTTACCCTGCGTCTCGTGTCGATCATGCCCGGGAATCCGCCATGCCGCTGAACCTCCGAACCTCCGCCCGCGCGATCATCCTCGACGACGACGACCGCGTCCTGCTGTGCCGGTTCATCCCGCCCCACCCGGCGGTACCGAACGGAGCACACGCCGTCTGGGCCGCTCCGGGTGGCGGCGTGGAACCGGGCGAGGACGGGCCTTCCGCGCTGCGCCGTGAGCTGCGAGAGGAAACCGGCCTGGTCACCACCGTCGATCCGCCGCACGTCTGGCATCAGGTGATCGTGGGCGCGGATCACCCGCCCGGCCTCGACGGCATCGTCAACGACTACTTCCTCGTCCGCGCGACCCACTTCGAGCCTCGAGGCGAGTTCACCGACGACCAGCTCGCCGCCGACGAGCACCTCGACGCCTTCCGGTGGTGGCGGCTCGCCGAGATCATCGATTACACCGGACCTGACCTGTTCTCGCCGCGTGACCTCGCCACGCCGCTGACCGCCCTGCTCACGTCCGGGATACCCGCCGCCCCGGTCACGCTCGGCCGGTGAGGCGTCGATCTGCTGGACGGGTTCGCCGCCGGATTGCTGATCGCCCTCGTCACCACGCCGGTCGGGGTCTCGGGCGCCGTCTTCCTGCTACCCGTTCAGCTCAGCCTGCCGCATGTGCCGGCCGGACGCGGTACGCCCATGACCCGCATCGCCCCGCGGCCCGGGCAGCCCGGTCGGCGCTCACACCTGCTACCTGCACGGCGTTTCCCTCCTGAGGAATCGCTGGGAACTATCCCGGGCCGGAGGACGACCACACAGACGGCACCATCCCCCATGTCGTCGTGGACCCCCGGAACGAGGAGCCCATGTCCGCCGTCCCCGAAACTCAGGTCAAGCCCGCGCCCGTCCCCCGGCCGGAGCGGAGATCCAGCGGCTTCGGCGCGCTGCTGTTACGCCTGCACTTCTACGCGGGCATCTTCGTAGCGCCGTTCCTGTTCGTGGCCGCGCTCACCGGTCTCGCCTACACACTGACTCCTCAGCTCGACAGCCTCGTCTACAGCAACGAGCTGACCGTCGCGAGCACGGACGGCACACCGCGCCCGCTGGCCGAGCAGGTGGCGGCGGCCCGGCAGGCCCACCCCGACGGCGAGATCGCGACGATCCGGCCCGGCGAGGGGGACGGCACCACGCAGGTCGACTTCAATGTGGAGTCGCTGACCGACGACCGGCAGCACACGGTCTACGTCGACCCGTACACGGCCGAGGTGAAGGGGCAGCTCACCACCTGGTTCACCTACACCCCGCTGAAGACGTGGTTCGACGACTTCCATCGCAACCTGCAGCTGGGCGACCTCGGCCGGCACTACTCCGAGTTCGCGGCCAGCTGGCTGGCGATCATCGCGCTCGGCGGGCTGGCGCTCTGGTGGCGGCGGCAGCGCGGCAACCGTACGGCGAAAAGGCTTCTCGCCCCTGACCTGTCGGCCCGCAAGGGCGTGCGCCGCACCCGCAGCTTCCACGCCGCGACCGGTGTGTGGCTGACTGTGGGCCTGCTGTTCCTCGCCGCCACCGGACTGACCTGGTCGCGTTACGCGGGCGAGAACTTCGGCGCGGCCCTGGACGCGCTCGACTCGCGCACGCCGTCGCTCACCACCGGCGTCGACGCGCCCAGCGGCGACCACCACGGCGGCGCCTCGGGGGCGGTGGCGTTCGACCCGGCCACCGCCGACTCGGTGGTCAAGATCGCCCGCGACAACGGCCTCGACGGGCCGATCGAGCTGAGCGTGCCCGCCGATGCGGCCACGGCCTGGACCGTGACCCAGAACGACTCCGAGTTCCCCGTACGCAAGGACAGCATCGCCGTCGACGCCGCGAGCAGCACCGTGGTCGACCGCAGCGACTTCGCCGACTATCCCCTGCTGGCCCAGCTCACCAGCCTCGGCGTGAGCGCCCACATGGGCATGCTGTTCGGCGTCCCCAACCAGATCCTGCTCGCCCTGCTCGCCATCGGTCTCCTCACCGTCATCGTCTGGGGCTACCGCATGTGGTGGCAGCGCCGCCCGACCCGCACGGGCCGCCGCGCGCTGGTGGGTGCTCCCCCGGTCGAGCGCGGCGCCTGGCAGAAGCTGCCGCCGTGGGCCATCGCCGTCGGCGTCCCGGCCGTGATCGCCCTCGGCTGGGTGGTGCCGATGTTCGGCATCCCCCTCGCGGCTTTCCTGCTGGCCGACATGGCCGTGGGCGCGTGGCGCTCCCGCCCTGGCCCCTCGGTCCCGGTGTCGCCGCCGCCAGCCGGAAGCTGACGCGACCCCTCCGCCTTCTCTCTCGGCGCCCGATTCGATGCATCGCCCTCAGCCCATTGACCATCCATAGGCGTCGATGCACACTCAGGCAAGCGCTTACCTCGGGACATCCACCAGCGTGGAGGGCTTGCCGTGCGATCGATTCTGGCTGTCACGACGACGTTGACTCTGTTCGCCACTCCGGCCGCCGCGGTAGCTTCGCCCCGGCCCGAGGCGGACCGCGGGCTGGTCGTGGCCGGAACCAGTGAGGGCGCCTTCCTCAGCTGGCGGCTGTTCAAGCGCGAGGCCACCGGGCACAGCACCACCGGACTGACCGGCACGAACTTCCATGTGTTCCGGGACGGCAGACGGATCGCCACCGTCACCGACAGCACCAACTATTTGGACGCGGGTGGCAGCACGACCTCCCGCTACCAGGTGGCAGCCGTCGGCGGGAGGCGCAGCGACCCCGCCGCGACCAGCGCCACGAACTACTTCGACCTACCGTTGCGCAAGCCGGCCGACGGCGTGACGCCGGCCGGGGAGGCGTACACGTATTCGGCCAACGACATGAGCGTGGGCGACGTGGACGGTGACGGGCAGAACGAGTACGTCGTGAAGTGGGATCCGTCGAACTCCAAGGACGTGTCCCAGGTCGGCTACACGGGGCCGGTGTACGTCGACACGTACGAGCTGGACGGGACCCTGCGGCACCGGATCGACCTCGGCGTGAACATCCGGGCCGGGGCCCACTACACCCAGTTCCTGGTGTACGACTTCGACGGCGACGGCCGGGCCGAGATCATGATGAAGACCGCGCCCGGCACCCGGACAATCCGCAATGGACAGAATCGTCACATCACCCTGCCGAGGGCCGACCTGGCCCGCGGCTACCGCAACACCGACGACTACCGGCTCAGCGCGGCCGGCTACTACGAGCACCTCGTCAGGATGTTCCGTGGCTGGGCCGCTCACCCCGAAGTGGTGGCGGGACACTGGCCGGCCACGGTCGGCGAGGCCCTCGGTCTGACGCCCGCCGGCCGCAGCGCCGAGGAACTGGCCGACTACTTCATCGACGTGTACGCGCCCGCCCGCAGCCCGCGCAACGCACTGCGGGCGTTCCAGGGCTTCATCGTCGACGGACCCGAGTATCTGACCGTCTTCGAGGGCGCCACCGGCCGCGAGCTGGAAACGGTGCGCTACAAGCCCGGCCGCGACGACGACGGGCTCCGCTGGGGCGACTACGCGATGCCCCGGATCGAACCGGCCAACCGCGTCGACCGTTTCCTCGCGGGCGTCGCCTACCTCGACGGACGCCACCCGTCGGCTGTGTTCGCGCGCGGCTACTACACCCGGTCGACGCTGGTCGCGTACCGGTGGAACGGCCGTCACCTGGTCGAGAACTGGTATGTCGACAGCGGCTGGGCGCCCATGACGAACCCGTTCAACGACAGCCCGCACGGCCGCGACGGCGCCGATCCCGTGTACGGAAAGCTGACCACGCAGGGCTTCCACTCGCTCAGCGCGGCCGACGTCGACGGCGACGGCCAGCAGGAGGTCGTGTACGGCGCAGCCACCATCGACGACGACGGCAGCCTGCTCTACTCGTCGACCGGCGTGCTCCCCGAGGGCAGCGCCGACCCCGGCCGGCGCGTCCGCCTCGGCCACGGCGACGCCATGCACGTCACCGACATCGATCCGGGCCGCCCCGGCCTGGAAATCTTCACCGTGCACGAGAACGGCGCCTCGGCCCCGTACGGCATGGCCATGCGCGACGCCCGGACCGGCGAGGTCTTGTTCGGCGCCTACTCGGGCCGGGACACCGGCCGCGGCATGATCGGCGACGTTCTGCCGGACACTCCCGGCATCGAGTCCTGGGCCAGCCTCCCCGGCGGCACCGAGGCCTCGGGCCTGTACACGGCGCAGGGCCAGGTGCTGCCCGGAGCCGTCCCCGGCACCAACCAGAGCATTCGCTGGTCGGCCGACCTGACCACCCAGATCGTCAACGGAGCCGGCGACGTCACCCCGACGATCGACGACTGGCGCCGGGGCACACTGCTGACCGCCGAGGGCGCCCGGACGAACAACGGCACCAAGGGCAACGCCGGACTGATCGCCGACATCCTCGGCGACTGGCGCGAGGAGCTGCTGGTCCGCACGACAGACAGTTCGGCCGTACGCATCTACGTCAGCACCGAACCGACCGGGCACAAGCTCTACACCCTGATGGACGACCCCCAGTACCGCGCCGAGGTGGCCCGCCAGCAGACGACGTACAACCAGCCGTCGTACCCCGGCTTCTACCTGGCCTCCGACACCGACTGGAGCCGCGTGCCGCTCCGCTGAACACGCACCGTCACCCGCACCCGAAACGCGCGCCGGGTGGGGGCGGCGCCGGCGCGCCTGGTCGGGAAGGATGGGTGGGTGACCACAGACCTCGTCAGACTGAACGCGGTGACTCACCTGCGCGGCGCGACCGCCGTGGTCAGCGAGGTCAGCCTGGCCCTGCCCCCGGCTCGGCTGACCGTGCTGGCGGGCCGCTCCGGGTCGGGCAAATCAACCCTGCTGCACCTGGTCGCCGGCATCATGGCGCCGTCCCGGGGCGAGGTCACGGTCGGCGGCAAGCCGGCAACCTCGGTGCACGACTGGGCGCAGGTGTCCCTGCTCCCCCAGCGCCCGGCCCTGGCCCCCGAGCTGACGGTCGCCGAGAACGCCCACCTGCCGGCCAGTCTGCGCGGCCGCACCCCCGACCCCGAGCTGCTGGCCCGCCTCGGCCTCGACGCCCTGGCCACCCGCCCCGCGCACGACACTTCCCTGGGCGAGCAGCAGCGCACGGCCCTGGCTCGCACCCTCGTGCTGAGCCCGGCCGTGGCCCTGCTCGACGAGCCCACCGCCCACCAGGACGACGAACACGTGGCGCTGGTCCTCTCCGCGCTGACGACTGCGGTGACCGACGGCACTCTGGCGCTGGTGGCCACCCACGACCAGCGCATCATCGACCTGGCTGACACCCTGCTGCCGCTGCGTTCAGGCCGTCTGGAAGAAGAAGTCCAGGCCCGCTGACCGACTTCGCGTCCTGGACCACACGATGCACCGCCCTTCGAGAAGACGTCGGTCACGCTTCGCCCGTACCACGACTGGGCCTCCCGCGGCCCGTCGACGATGCGGGTCTGGCTGTCCCTGGTCTGAGCAGACCGGACTCGTAGGCGACGATCACGGCCTGGACGCGGTCCCGCAGGCCGAGCTTGCCGAGCAGGCGCTTCATGTGGGTCTTGACCGTGGACTCCTCGACGAACAGGGACGCGGCGATCTCGGCGTTCGAGAGGCCACGCGCGACCAGCTCGAGGACGTCCCGTTCGCGGGCGGTCAGGGTGCGCAGGCGCCGGGCGACGGCCGGGTCCGGGGGCACGGCGGCGGCCATCCGGTTGATGACCGTACGGGTCACCGACGGGGACAGCAGCGACTCGCCGGCGGCGATCGTGTGGACAGCCTCGATCAGGCGCTCGGGGCGGGTGCGCTTGAGCATGAAGCCGGACGCCCCCGCGGCCAGCGCGCCGAAGACGTAATCGTCGTCCTCGAAGGTGGTCAGCATCAGCACGCGCGCCGCGGGGACGGCCTCGCTCAGCTCGGCGGTGGCGGCGATGCCGTCGCGGTGCGGCATCCGGACGTCCATGAGCACGACCTGCGGCGCGAACTCGCGGGCCAGTGCCACCGCCTCGTGACCGTCGGCTGCCTCGCCGACCACCGTGATGCTGTCGTCGCTGGAGAGCACGGCCCGCAGCCCGGCCCGCATGAGGTCGTCGTCGTCGACGATCAGGACCGTCGTCATGTCCCCGCCGCGTACGGCAACCGGGCGCTCAGCCGGAACGTGCCGGCCTCACCAGCTGCCGCCTCCAGCGTGCCGTCGAGCAGGGCCGCCCTTTCCCGCATGCCCACGATCCCGAGGCCGCCCCCGGAACGCCGCCGCACGCCGACCGGATTGCTCACCTCGATGTCGACGGCGGCCGGCCCGTACGACATCCGGACGTCGGCCGTGCCCGAGCCGTGCCGGGCGGCGTTGGTCAGCGCCTCCTGCAGGATGCGGTAGGCGGCCCAGGCCACGCCGCTGGGTAGGCCCCGCCGGGCGCCGTGGAAGGTCGCCGACACGTCCAGACCGCTCGCCCGGTGCCGGTCGACCAACTCCTCCAGCGCGACCGTGTCGGCCGGCGCCGGACCGGCCGGCTCGTCGCCCTCGCGCAGGGCCCGGACGAGACGGTCGATGTCCGTGACCGTGCCGTGCGCGACCTCCTCGATCGTCTCGATGGCACGCAGCGACCGGCCGGCGTCCCGCCGGTGCAGCAGCCGGGCCGCGCCGGCCTGCACCAGGATCACGTTGATCGCGTGGCCGGCCGAGTCGTGCAGCTCGCGGGCGATCCGGATGCGCTCCTCGCTCGCGGCCAGGCGGCGTTGCGCCGCCAGGTCCTGCTCGCGCAGCCGGGCGTGCTCCTCGAGTTCGGCGATGCGCTGGCGGCGCAGGTGGCTGCGGTCGCCGGCGATCCAGACCAGCGCGAACATGGCCACCCAGGCGAACAGCCCGGACGACATGCTCAGCAACGGCTGGCGCTCGAGGACCATCACCGTCATGGCCGCCGGCACGAAGGCCGCCACCGCTACGGCCGCCGCCAGTCTTCGCCGCCGGTCGCCGCCCACCGCCTCGGCCAGCAGGTAGGTCGCGATCAGCGCGCCGGGCGGCACGTCGAGCCCGTAGTCGAACACGAGCAGTGCCAGCGTGCCGGCCGCGACCACGGCCCAGGCGACCCCCGGGAACCGGCGCGCGACCAGGAGCGGGGAAACCGACGCCGCGGCCAGCACGACGCCAAAAGCATCGAGCTCGCGATAGCCGGGTTCGGCCGCGCCCAGGCCGCCCTCGCGCAGCATCCCGATCGTGAAGACGCCGGCGGCGACCGCCACGGCGGCGTCGGCCACGGTCCGGCCGCGTGCCCCAGTCCTGACCCTCACCCGGCCAGCGTACGAGGGCCGGCGGCGCGCCGGATCCCCCCGAGGGGGTACGCGCGAACACCACCACCGAGCGATTCGCCGCGGTCACCGGCCCGCCTAGCGTCACTTCCCGTTGCTGGGGCACGCCTTCGGGGAGGAATCGATGTTCGTACGACTGGCCGGCTGGTCCGACCGGCACCGCTGGACGGCGCTGCTGCTGTGGGTGCTGATCCTGGCCGGGGTCACCACCGGCGCCCGCCTCGCCGGAAGCGACTTCCGCAACGACTTCACGCTGCCCGGCGCTGAATCCCAGCGGGCGCAGGACCTGCTGGCCGAGCGGGCGCCCAACCGCGCCGGCGGCACCCTGCAGATCGTGTACCGCGACCCCGCCGGCCTCGCCGGCCTCGGGGCGCCGACCGGGGTGAGCGGCCTTCCGCACGTCACGGGTGTCACGGAGCCGACCGTGTCCCGTGACGGCGCCGTCGCGTACGTGACGGTCACGCTGGACGTCCCGGCCGAGTCCATGCCCGTCGA
Source organism: Paractinoplanes hotanensis (assembly GCF_023717965.1). Lineage (NCBI taxonomy): Bacteria > Bacillati > Actinomycetota > Actinomycetes > Micromonosporales > Micromonosporaceae > Paractinoplanes > Paractinoplanes hotanensis. The sequence goes on from NZ_JAMQOL010000001.1 coordinate 187,098, forward strand.
GGCCACCCGCCGCATCATCGACACTGCCCGGGCGGCCGGCAGCCCCGGCCGTACCGTCGAGGTCGGCGGCGAGGCCGCTCGAGCCGCCGAGGAGGCGGAGGGCGGCGCCGCCGAGGGCGCCGGGCTGCTGGCCGCGCTGGTGATCCTCGTCCTGCTGTTCGGGTCGCTGCTCGCCGCCAGCCTGCCGATCATCATCGCGCTGTTCGCCGTCGGCACCGCCATCGGGCTGGTCACGCTCGCCTCCCACGTCGCCACGGTCGCCGACTTCACCACGCCGCTGCTGATTCTGGTCGGGCTCGGGGTCGGCATCGACTACGCGCTGCTCGTCTTCTCGCGCTTCCGCGGTGAGCTGGCCGACGGCGCCGACCGGGTGACGGCGGCGCGGACGGCCCTGGACACGGCCGGCCGGACAGTCTTCTTCGCCGGCACGACCGTCATCATCGCCCTGCTCGGCCTCGTCCTGCTGGGTCTGGGGGCGCTGCAGGGCGTGGCGGTCGCCCTGGCCGTCACGGTGCTGGTGACGATGCTGGCCGCCCTGGTGCTCCTGCCCGCGCTGCTCGGGCTCTTCGGCGCCCGGCTGGAACGCGCTGCGGCCAGGCGTCGCCGCACGGAGGGACAGTGGTGGCGCCGCTGGAGCGACGCGGTGGCCCGACGTCCCTGGCCGGCCGTCGTGCTGCCGTTCCTCGCGCTGGCCGCCCTGACGGTTCCCGTGCTGGACATGCGGCTGGGCTTCGCCGACGCCGGAACCGACGACCCGGGCAAGACCAGCACCCGGGCCTACGACCTGCTGGCGCAGGGCTTCGGGCCGGGCGTCAACGGTCCGCTCGTGGTCGTGGTGCCGGGCGCCGATCCACAGGCGCAGTCCGTCCGCCGGACGGTCGCGGGAACACCCGGTGTCGCGTCGGTGACGGCGCCGATGCGGGCGCCGGGAAGCGATGTGGCCACGCTGATCGCCATCCCGGCGTCGGCGCCGCAGGACGAGGCGACATCCGACCTGGTCGCCACGCTGCGGGAGTCGCTGGGCGGCGCCGCCCTGATCGGCGGGCCGACCGCAGCTGTCGTCGACGTCTCGGCCGCCCTGTCCGAGCGCCTGCCGGTGTTCGTGGCGGTCGTGGTCGGACTGTCGGCCCTGTTGCTGCTGATCCTGTTCCGGTCGTTGCTGATCCCGCTCAAGGCGGCGGTGCTCAATCTGCTCAGCGTCGGCGCGGCCATGGGCATCGTGGTGCTGGTCTTCCAGCGCGGCGCCTTCGGGGTGCCGCCCGGCCCGATCGAGGCGTACGTGCCGGTCATGATCTTCGCCATCGTCTTCGGCCTGTCCATGGACTACGAGGTCTTCCTGCTGGCCCGCATGCACGAGGAGTGGGAGCGCAGCCGGGACGCGGCCACCGCCGTCCGCGAGGGCCTGGCCACCACGGCCCGCGTGGTCACCGCTGCGGCCGCCATCATGGTCGTCGTCTTCGGCGCCTTCCTGCTCTCGCCCGATCGCATGCTGCAGCAATTCGGGCTGGGCCTGGCCACCGCGGTCCTCATCGACGCCGTCGTCATTCGCTGCCTGCTGCTCCCGGCCGCCATGCACCTGTTCGGCGCCCGCGCCTGGTGGCTCCCCGCCGGCCTGGCACGTCGCCTGCCCCGGCCGGCTCTGGAACACGTCTGAGACGTGTCGGCCGCGGGTATTATCTGGGCGTATACTTTCGGCGTATAGTCGGACGCATGACGGTGCCGCTGACCCTTCTCGGGCTGCTCGAACGTGAGCCCAGCCATGGCTACGACCTCAAACGCGACTACGACGCGTTCTTCGGGCGCGACAAGCCCCTCTCCTTCGGCCAGGTCTATTCGACGCTGAGCCGGCTCGCCCGCGACGGCAAGGTCGTGATCAGCGACCCCGAGGCGGGCGCCGGCCCCGACCGCAAGCGTTACGTCATCACCGATTCCGGGGCGACCGAGGTCGACGCCTGGCTCACCGAACCGGTCGCCCCGGAGCCCCACCTGCAGACGGTGCTGTTCGCCAAGGTGACCCTGTCGCTGCTGCTGGGCCGCCCGGCCGAGCACTACCTCGACACCCAGCGCGCCGCCCACATGCGGCGCATGCGCGAGCTGACCACGGTCAAGCGCTCCGGCAACCTCGTCGACTCGCTCCTCGCCGACCACGCCATGTTCCACATCGAGGCCGATCTGCGCTGGATCGACCTGACCGCGGCCCGCCTCGACGCCCTCGCCCGGGAGGTCCGGCAATGACGATTCTCGAGGCCCGCGACGTCCACCTCTCGTTCGGCCGCACCCCGGCCCTGCGCGGCGCCGATCTGCGGCTGGCCGAGGGCGAGATCCTCGCCGTCATGGGGCCCAGCGGCTCCGGCAAGTCCACCCTGCTGCACTGCCTGGCCGGCATTCTCGTGCCCGATTCCGGCGAGGTTCACTTCGACGGGCAACGCATCGACCGGCTCGGGGAGACCGGCCGCAGCGCCCTGCGCCGCGACCGATTCGGCTTCGTGTTCCAGTTCGGACAGTTGGTCCCCGAGCTGAGCGCCGAAGAGAACGTCGCGCTTCCCCTCCTGCTCTCGGGCGTGCGGCGGTCGAAGGCGACCGCCCAGGCCCGGGTCTGGCTCGACCGGCTGGGCCTCGACGGGCTGGCCGGCCGCACCTCGGGCGAGCTCTCCGGCGGCCAGGCCCAACGGGTCGCGCTGGCCCGCGGTCTCGTCGCCCGCCCGCGGGTGCTGTTCGCCGACGAGCCCACCGGCGCGCTCGACTCGCTCACCGGCGAGCAGGTCATGGATCTGCTGGTCGGCGCGGCGCGCGAGGCGGGCACGGCGGTGGTGCTCGTGACGCACGAGCCCCGCGTGGCCGCGTACGCGGACCGCGAAGTTGTCGTGCGCGACGGCCGGGTGCTGGCGCTCACCGCGGAGCCCGTCGCATGATCCGCTTCGGGCTGCGTCTCACGCTGGCGGGGGGTCGTGAGGCGCTGGTACGACTCGCGGTCATCGCGGTCGCGATGGCGCTCGGGGTCGGCATGCTGGTGGCCGCGCTGGCCGGGCTGGGCGGGGTCGCCAGCCAGAACGACCGCTACGGCTGGGCCAACTCGACCATCGAGGCCGGCGCCGACCCGCTGTGGTGGCAGCTGCGGATCGACGGCTTCGACGCGCGGACCGTCGGCCGGGTCGACCTGGCCGCCACCGGCCCGCAATCGCCCGTGCCACCGGGTCTGCCCCGGCTACCCGGCCCCGGCGAATACTTCGCGTCCCCGGCCCTGGCCGAGCTGATCGCAACCATTCCCCCGGCCGAACTGGCCGACCGCTACCCCGGCCGCTTCGCCGGCGCCATCGGCGACGAGGCCCTGCCCTCGCCCGACTCGCTGGTCGCCGTGGTCGGCTACTCGCCCGCCGAACTGTCCCAGCGCCCCGGCGTGCGGCGGGTCGGCACGATCGCGACGGTCGCGCCGGCCGACTGCCCCGGCGGTTGCTGGGCGGGCATACCCACCTCCGGGCTGCAGCTGGTGCTGGGCGTGGTGGCCGCCGCGCTCATCTTCCCGTTGGTCATCCTGGTCGGCACCACCACGCGTCTCGCCGCCACCCGCCGCGAGCAGCGCTTCGCGGCGATGCGCCTGGTCGGCGCGACGCCTGGGCAGGTCGGCGTCGTCGCGGCCGTGGAAGCCATGGTCTCCGCGATCGCCGGTACCGCCGCCGGTCTCGTCCTGTTCCTCGTCTTCCGCGACGCGCTGGCCGCGCTCCCGTTCACCGGGGCGCCCATGTTCCCGGCCGACCTGGCGCTCAGCCCGCCGCTGGCGCTCGGCGTCGCCTTCGGCGTCCCCCTGCTGGCCGCTGTGGCTGCTCTGGTCGCGCTTCGGCGCGTACGGGTGTCGCCGCTGGGCATAGCCCGCCGGGCCGCCGCCCGTCCGCCGCGCGCCTGGCGCGTCGTGCCGCTGGTCGCCGGTCTGGCCGAGCTCTCGTACTTCGTGGGCCGCCGGCCATCCACGACGGACGGTCAGATCGTGGCCTACCTGTCCGGCATCCTCATCGTGATGATCGGTCTGGTGGTGGCCGGGCCCTGGCTCACCATGGCCGCCGCCCGCATCGTCGCCCGCCGCGCGAACGGTACCGCCGGGCTGATCGCGGCCCGCCGTCTGGCCGGCCACCCCCAGGCCGGCTTCCGCTCGGTCAGCGGCCTCGTGATCGCGCTGTTCGTCATGACGGTCGCGGTCGGCGTCATGGGGTCCCTGAACGCGGACAAGGCGAAAGAAATGGCTGCCATCGGCAGCGTCGAAAGCTCCGTGCTGCACACCATCTTCCGCGACGGCCTGCCCGCCCCGACCGGCGATCCGGTGCCGGCCGCCCTGAAGAGCCAATCGGGCGTACGGGAAATCGCCGTGACCCGGCGCCCGCCGGCCGACCAGCCGCCGCCGAGGCAGCCGCTCGGCGAGTGGGGCTGGCCCACGGCGCTGGCGTCCTGCGCCGACCTGGCCGTCATGGCCACGAACGGCCGATGCGCGCCCGGCGCGACGACGGCGTGGGTCTACAACGGCCTGAGGGGCCCCGACGGCTGGAACGGCGTCTGGCCCACGGCCGGCGTTCCCGCCGACCGCCTGCCCAGCCTCGCGGTCGACTCGATCGTGACGTACACCGACGGCTCCCGGGCCGCGATCGAGCGCGCCCGCACCACGCTCGCCCTCGCCCATCCCATGATGTATTCGCCGTACACCGACGCCGAATGGAACGCCGAGTCCACGCGCACCTTCGACGGCTGGCAACGCCTGGCCGACGTGGTCGTGCTGGCCGGCCTGGCCATCGCCGGGTGCAGCCTGGCGGTGGGCGTCGCCGCCGGCTTGAGCGAGCGCAAGCGCCCGTTCAGCATGCTCCGCCTGGCCGGCGTCCCTCTGCGCACGCTGCGCCGCGTGGTGGCCTGGGAAAGCGTGACCCCGCTGCTGGCTGCGTCCGCGGTGGCCCTGGGCGCCGGGCTGCTCGCGGCGCATCTGTTCCTGCGCGCGCAGTTGGAGATCTCGCTGCACCCACCGGCCCTGTCGTTCTACGCGACCGTGCTGGGCGGCATCGCGGCCTCCCTCGCCGTCATCAGCCTGACCCTGCCCCTGCTGCGCCAGATCACCGGCCCGGAGGCCGCCCGCAACGACTAACCGATGTGCGCTTCCACAGCCGCGAGGACGGGGGCCAGATCGGCCTCGCCGATCGCCCCGCCGGGCCGGAACGGCAGCCGCGCCAGCCGTCCGACGCCGGCGGCCCAGATGGTGCGCTCCTCGGGCGCGGGCGTGTGCAACTCGGTCCGCTCGCCACAGCCCGGACAGGCGAAGTACGCCATGTTCTCGACCCCGCCCAGCACCGGAGTCCGCACCGAACGCAGCACCTCGATCGTCCGCCCGGTGTCCAGATGCGACACCTCGGCCGGCGTCACCACCAGGATCGTCCCCACCCGCCCGGCGCCGGACAGCACGCCCTGCTGCGTGAAGCTGGCGCCGGGCGGCAGATCAACCACCAGCACCTCGACGTCGCCCCAGTTCGTCTCGTTGAGAAGCCGGCCGAGCATGAGATCGCTCAGATCCGTGCCGAGCGCGAGCCCCTGATTCCCGGCCAGCAGAAACCCGGCCGAGGCCACCTTGAGCCCGTCCACCTCGACCGCTTCCAGCCCCGCGTCACGCCCGCCCCGCGTCCACCGCGCCAGCGTCACCGACCCGGCCGGCACATCCCGCCGGATACCCAGCATGCGCGGCACATCGGGCCCGGCGATGTCAGCATCGACGAGTCCGGCTCTGCGCCCGCTGCGAGCCAGCTGCCGCCCCAGCGCCACCGCGACACTCGTCTTCCCGACGCCACCCTTGCCACTGGCCACAGCGATGATCGGCAGTTCGCCCATTCGCCCACCTTAGGTGACGGCGTCCTGAACGAGGGCTGCGCGAGCCTCCAGCGGTCCGGCGGGCACGTCGACGATCGTGAAGCCCGCCTCCCGGTAGGCCTGTTCGTGGACCCGCTCGAAGGCCAGGGACTCCTCGAAAGTGATGCGACGAGCGGCCGTCGGCCGGACGAAGCCCTGGTTGCGGACGAGGAACACGGCCGGCTCGTACACACGCTCCACCCGCATCCGGCCGAGCTCGGCGAGCAGCTCCGTCGGCGGATCGACACCGAGGAAGCGGCTCAACGCCAGCGTGCACACGGGTGATCGGTCGAAGAAGGTGATGCCGTCGCGGGTGCTCAGCTGCCGCCGGCGCTGGAGTTCCACAATGCGCTCGATGAAGGCCGGGGCCTCCCACGGTTCCTCGACGCCCAGCGCCTGCTGCAGCGCGATGACGTCGGTGGCGGCCTCCTCGACGACCGCGAACCCGGCGGTCTCGAGCCGGCGCAGAACGGCCGTTTTTCCCGAACCCGGGGCGCCGGTGAGCACGTATCTCGCCATGCGGCCAGCTTTCCGCGGCGCCGCCGGGGACGACAGCCTTCCGCGATCGTGAATCGGGTCGATCCGTGGGGGCTCGACATCGTGGGGGCCGCCGCAGGCCGATATCGGCCTGGAACGTCGACAGCGGGCGCGGGTCATCCGGGCATACGCCGGTCGCCCCGAGTTTCGTCCGGCGATCGGCACGGCGGCGGAACCCGATCGCCTCGCCCGGGAGAACGAGCCGCTGCACGGTTGAACCGGCGTCGATGGGATACTTCCGGGGTTCGTGACCGCTTGAGACAACGGGGGACCGCGGCCTGATGGTTGCCTTTGAGCTGGCTGTTCAGGATGCGCACGGGCTGGCTGTGGCGGCGCGGCTCCCGGTGGACCGGATCGAGCTCTGTTCGGCGCTGCCGCTGGGTGGGGTGACGCCGTCGCTGGGGTTCGTCGAGGCGGCCGTGGGCACGCCGGGCATGCCGCCGGTGCACGTGCTGGTGCGGCCGCGGCCCGGCGGTTTCGACTACGACCCGGCCGAGGCGGCGACGATCCTTTCCGACGTACGCCATGTGGTGCGCGCCGGCGCGGCCGGGGTGGTCGTGGGGGGCGTACGCGGGGGAAAGATCGACAGCGAGCTCACCGCGCGGGTGGTGGAAGCGGCGGGTGGGGCTGACGTGACGTTCCACCGCGCGTTCGACACGGTCGGCGACCCGTACGCGGGGCTCGACGAACTTGTGCGGCTCGGCGTGCGGCGAATTCTGACGTCGGCCGGGGCCGCCCAGGTCGCCGACGCGCTGCCGGCGCTGGCGAGCCTGGTGGCGGCCGCGGCCGGGCGCATCGAGATCATGGCCGGGGGCGGTGTGCACCCCGGCGTCGTCGAGAAGATCGTGGCCACCGGCGTCCCGGCCGTGCACGCCTCGGCCAAGCGGATCGTCCGCGACGCGGTGGGCGTTTCGCTGGGCACCGCCGACAGTTCCGGGCGCGAGACGACCGACGGGAACGAGGCCGACCGCATCATCGGGCTCCTGCGCACGCTGGCCGGATAGCGCAACCCGCTCACTTTTCCGGCGCGGCGGCCGAAAGGAGGTCGTGCCGAGATCGTGGTGGGGCGTCTGGCTGGCCTGCGGAAGCGTCGCGGCCGTCGTCCATCCCCTGCTGCCCTACGGGTGGTGGGCGGTGGCCCTCTCGGCGCTGATCTCGATCGGCTCCTGCGCCGTCATGACGGCCGGAGCACGGCGGCACCGGGGTCGTTCCGCCGGCGCCTGGTACCTGTTCGCGGCGGGCGTGGCCGTCTGGGCCGGCGGCGACCTGGTGTTCGCCGCTCTCACCATGCGCGGCGTGCTGACGTACCCGTCGTGGGCCGACGCCTTCTATCTGAGCGCGTACCCGTTGCTGGTCGCGGCCCTGTTCCTGCTCACCCGCCAGCGCGGCCGCATCCGGGCCGGCACCGTCATCGACTCCGCGATCATCACGGTGGGCGTGGGCATCGTCTACTGGACGGTCGTCATCGACCCGATCCGCACCGACGGCTCCCTGTCGCCGCTGGTCCGAGCGGTCACGGCCGGCTATCCGACCGCGGGCGTGCTGCTGTGCGCGGTGATCGTGCCCATGCTGCTGCAACGCGGCCCCCGCACGGTCAGCCTGTGGCTGCTGACCATCGGCAGCACGCTGACCCTGGCCGCCAACGCCGTCTACACGCTGCTCCCGGAGTTCTCGGCGCGATTCAGCTCGGCCGTCCTGGCGAGCTACCTGCTGGCGTACGTCCTCTGGGCCGCCGCCGCCCTGCATCCCTCGGCCGACGATCCCCCGGCGGCGCAGAGCGACCACCTCGGCCGCGGGCGGCTGCTCGTGCTGACCGGCTCGATGCTGCTCGTTCCGGTCCTCATGCTGGCCCACCGCGGAAGCGGCGGCGAACACGAGTTCTGGCTGACTGCGGCGTTCGGCTCGATGGCCCTGTTCGTGCTCGTCGCGAGCCGTCTGTCCGGTCACATCGCCCGCGTCGACCGGCAGGCCCGGCAACTCCGCGACCAGGCCGAGCGCGACGACCTGACCGGCCTGCCCAACCGCCGTCAGTTCGAGCGGCTCGCGTCCCGCGCCGCCGGGGACGGCCCGTGCCAGGTGGTGATGCTCGATCTGGCCGGCTTCAAGCACATCAACGACCGGCTCGGCCGCGCCGTGGGCGACCAGGCGCTGGTCGCCGTGTCCGAGCTGCTGCGCGACAGCGTGCGCGACCACGACCTGGTGGCGCGGATGGGCGCCGACGAGTTCGCCGTGCTGGTGCGCGACACCCGGCCCGGCGAGGCGGCCACGGTCGCGGCCCGGATCGCCGAACTTCTGCGCCGCCCGGTGCACGCCGGCGAGCACGAGCTGCTGTTGAACGCTCGCCTGGGCGTGTCGGCCGGACCGGAACAGAACGCCATCGAACTCGTCCGCCGGGCCGACACCGCCCGCTACGCGGCCAAGGAGTCCGGCGGGCAGCTGGTGGTCTACAGCGCCGAGCTGGACGAGCGGGCCGAGGCGGCCGAGCGGCTCGGCGCCGACCTGCGGCACAGCCTCTCCGACGGCGACTTCCACGTGGTCTACCAACCGATCGTCGGACTGTCCGACGGTCGTATGGTCGCCGTCGAGGCCCTCGTGCGCTGGACGCACCCGTTGCGCGGTTTCGTCAGCCCGGCCGGCTTCATCCCGGTGGCCGAGGACAACGGCCTCATCGTCGAGCTCGGCGAGTGGGTGCTGCGCACGGCCTGCGCCCAACTGGCGACGTGGCGGCGCGAGCTGGGCGACCGCGCCCCGGCCTACGTCAGCGTGAACGTGTCGGCGCGGCAGCTGAGCGAACCGGGTTTCCCCGCCGTGGTGAGCGCCGTCCTGTCCGAGAACAGCCTGGAACCGAGTGCGCTGCTGGCCGAGGTGACCGAGACCGCCATCTTCGGCGGCGGCGTGGCCATCGAGGCGGTCGAGGCGTTGCACCGGGCCGGGGTGCTGATCGCGCTGGACGACTTCGGCACCGGCCACTCGTCGCTCGGCCTGCTGCGCACCGTCCCGGTCGACGTGCTGAAGGTCGACAAGTCGTTCGTCGACGAGATCACCGAGGGCGGCCGCGCCGTCATCGTCGACGCCCTCATCCACGTCAGCAACGGGCTGGGCCTGCGCGCGGTGGCCGAGGGTGTCGAAACCGCCGAACAGGCGGCCTACCTGCGGGCGCTCGGCTACGAGTACGCCCAGGGCTACTACTTCGCCAAGCCGGCGCCCGGCCTCGACCTGGTCAGCACGCCCAGCCACGCCGACGGTGCGTGAGCCGCCGAACCGGCCTTGGTCAGCGCCCGGTGTACGTGAGCCGGCGGCGGGCTTTGGTCAGCGGGCCAGGTCGTGGCGGCGGTGGGTGAGCTTCTCGGCCAGCCAGACGGGCAGCAGGCGGCGGGCCGGGAAGACCAGCGCGGCGTTGCTGCCCACGGCGTAGCGCTGGCGGGGCTTGTCCTTCTCGATCGCGGCGACGATCGTGGCGGCGACCCGCTCGGCCGAGGCGCCGGCGGCCTCGTTGCGGTTGAGGGCGGCCAGCATGCGCTCGTAGTCGCGGCGATGCGGCGAATCGGGCTCGATGTAGCTGGTGCGGCGCTCGCTGATGCCCGTGCTGATGGCGCCCGGCTCGACCGTCGTGAACCACACGCCGTACGGGGAGAACTCGTGCCTTGCCCCGTTGCTGAAGCCCTTGATGGCGGCCTTGGTGGCGACGTACGACGAGCGGTAGGCCAACGGGAACGAGGCGAGCATCGAACCGACCATCACGACGCGGCCGTACCCCCGCTCCCGCATGCCGGGCAGGGTCAACTGCGTCAGCCGTACGGGACCCAGGACGTTGACCTGGAACAGCCGGCGCAGCGCGTCGCCCGGCAGCTCCTCGAACGGCCCGGACTGGCTCTCGCCGGCGTTGTTGACCAGGATGTCGACGGTCTTGACGCGCTCGGCCAGCGCCTCGATCGACTCGGGCTCGGTGAGATCCAGCGGCAGATACTCGACACCCGGCCGGGGCGCCACGGTTTCCGGGCGCCGGCTGGTGCCGAGCACCCGGTAGCCGCGGGCGGCGAGCGCGATCGCCGTGGCCAGGCCGATGCCGGACGAGGCGCCGGTGACCAACGCAGTTCTCATGCGCGAAACCCTATCGGGCCGCGGTGATCCCTTGATCGAGGCGGCGGGGCGTGCGGGCTATTCGGAGGGTGAGTGGGCCCGGAGCTCGGCCAGCAGTCCGTCGCGGTCGGTCAGGACGGCGCTGAGGATGCGGCGGCCCGCGGCCAGCAGGTCGGCGACGTCGGGGGTGCTCAGCGCGTACATGACCAGGCCGGCGTCGCGGAAGGAGACGACGACGCCGGTGCGGCGCAGGACGGCCAGTTGCTGGGAGAGGTTGGACGGCTCGACGTCGATCTCGGCGAGCAGGTCGCGGACCGGGCGCGGGCCGGACTGCAGCAGTTCGAGCACGCGGATGCGCACGGGATGGCCCAGCGTGCGGAACATCTCGGCCTTCGCCTGATAGAGCGGCACGGACATCGGCATCTCCCCCACTCCGAACGCGTGCCGACCACCTTAGGGGGCACCGGACGGGCCGTACCAATAAGCAATTGTCCAGGTGTGGAATTGCAGAAGTCTTCAATTCCCGGCGTAGTCGTTCTTATCTTCGGAGCCGGGCTCGCGTCCATGACGCACAGTGTGTCCGATCGATATTCACCGCCGTCGGCCATGCTCGTTCCACGACCACGGAAGGAGCACACGCGGAATGGCCGACATGGACGTGGCACTCAAGGACGCGCTGCAGCTGGACGGCGCACTCGCGGTGGCGATCGTGGACTGGAGCAGCGGAATGGCGCTCGCCACGGCGGGCGGCGGCTTCGGCTTCGACGTCTCTGTCGCGGCGGCGGCCAACACGGAAGTCCTACGGGCCAAAATGCGTACGCTGGAGATGCTGGGCCTTCGCGAGGGCGTCGAGGACATTCTGGTGACGCTCGGTTCGCAATATCATGTGATCCGCCCGATCACCGCTCCGGACGGCGGCGGCCTGTTCCTCTATCTCGCCCTGAACCGGGATCGCGCCAACCTGGCGATGGCGCGGCACCGGCTGCGGATCATCGAGCGGCAGTTGGAGATCTGAAGCCGGCGATCAGCGCGCCCAGCGTGCGGGCCAGGCGGGGCTCGACGTCGACGACCGCGTGGGCCAGTTCGGGCTGGGACTTGTAGAACTCCCGCAACTGCGTGCCCGGCGCGGCCATCTGCCAGAGAGCTCCGGCCAGGCCCGCCGCGGTCGCTACGACGTCGTACGCCTGCTGCTCGGTCAAGCCCTCGCGGCTGCCCAGATCACCGGCGACCGCCCGGACCGCAGCCAGCGAGGCCAGCTTGTAGACCCGGACGGACTCGAACGACACATTGCGCTCGAGGTTGAGCGGAATGTGCGCGAGCAGATCGCAGAACAGCGGCCGGGACACGAACGACCGGGCCAGCACAGCCTCGGGCGGGGCCGATTCCCAGGACGACCGGACGTCGCCGGTCCACTCGCGCCAGCACTCCGCGGCCAGCGCGAGGAAGATCTGCTCGCGCGTCTCGAAGTAGCGCAGCATCGCCGACTTGTGCATGCCGACCTCGGCCGCCACGTCGGTCAGCGTCACCTCGCGGACGCTGCGGGCGGTGGCCAGGGTGCGGGCGGCGCCGAGGATCGCGCGTTCACGTTGCTGCTTGGCCTCGGCGCTGCGGGCCCGGGTAGCGGACATCACACCTCCACCTTACACAACACCGTTGCGGCATTAACGCAACGGCGTTTCACTAAAGCCATGACACAGACATGGCTCATCACCGGATCGTCGCGGGGCTTCGGCGCCGCTCTCGCTCGCGCCGCCCTCGAAGCGGGCGACCAGGTCGTCGCCACGGCGCGGAAGCCCGCCGACCTCGACGAGCTCGTCGCCGCGTACGGGGAAAGGGTTTTGCCGGTCGCTCTCGACGTGACCGACCGGGATGCCGCCCGCGCCGCGGTCGAGCAGGCCGTCGGGCGGTTCGGGCGCATCGACGTGGTGGTCAACAACGCCGGCTACGCCAACGTGGGGCCGATCGAGACCACCGGCGAGGACGACTTCCGCCGGCAGTTCGACACCAACTTCTGGGGCGTCTATCACGTGACCCGGGCCGTGCTGCCGGTGCTCAAGAAGCAGGGCTCGGGCACGATCGTGCAGTTCTCGTCGGTCGGCGGGCGGGTCGGCGGAACGCCGGGGCTCGGCTCGTACCAGGCGGCCAAGTTCGCCGTCGACGGCTTCACCCGGGTGCTGGCGACCGAGACGGCGCCGCTGGGCATCCGCACGCTCGTGGTCGAGCCGAGCGGCTTCGCCACCGACTGGGCGGGCTCGTCGATGAGCGTCCACGACATCCCGGCGGAGTACGCCGGCACGGTCGGCCTGGTGGCGGGCGGCGGCGCGGGCCGGTCGGCCAACCTGGTCGCGGGTGACCCGGCGCGGGCCGGCGAGATCCTGGTGCGGGTGGTCAAGCGCGAGCACCTGCCCACCCACCTGCCGATCGGCGTCAACGCGGTCGAGATGTCGCGAGCGTACTCGGCCCGGCAGATCGCCGAGGTCGACGAGTGGGCCGCGGTCGGCCGCTCCGCCGACTTCGCCGAGCCCTACCCGGCGACCTACCCGCGGGACTGACCGCGGTTGTCCACAGGCCCGCGACGCCAACCCCGCGATCATGAACGGATCCGCGTAGCGTGCTGGACGTGAGCCGCTTCGTCGAAGGTGTCGTCGCCAACGCCGGCCGTGCCCGCACGGGCATGGTCACCGGCGAGCCCGGTCAGCCCGTCCGTCGTTCGTGGAACGACCTGCACGACCACGCTCGCCGCATCGCCGGCGGCCTGATCGCGAGCGGGCTGCGTCCCGGCCGGGCAGTGGCGGTGCTGGCCGGCCTGCCGGCCGAGATCGCCCCGGTGGCGCAGGGCGTGTGGCTGGCCGGCGGCAGCATGACGATGCTGCACCAGCCCACCCCGCGCACCGACCTCGCGGTCTGGCGCGACGACACGCTGCGCGTGCTGCGGATGATCGGCGCGCAGTCCGTCGTGGTCGGCGCGCCCTTCGACCAGATGGCGCCGGCCCTCGACGCGTACGGCATAAGGCACTTCTCCCCCGCCGAGCTCAGCGCGGCCCCACCGGCCGATCCGGTGCCGGTCGACGACGACAGCCCGGCGCTGCTGCAGCTGACCAGCGGATCCACGGCCGAGCCCAAGGCCGTACGCATCACCCACCGCAACCTGTACGCCAACCTGAGCGACGCCGGCGAGCACCTGAGCTGCGGCGAGGACGGCGTGATGGTGTCGTGGCTGCCCATGTTCCACGACATGGGCATGATCGGCTGCCTGGCGCTGCCCATGCTCAGCGGGCTCGAGCTGGTCAGCGTGACCCCGGCCGACTTCCTGGGCCGTCCGCTGCTCTGGGCCGAGCTGCTGAGCCGCTACGGCGGCACGATCACCACCGCCCCCAACTTCGCCTGGGCCGTGCTGGCCCGCCAGCTGGCCCGGGTCGAGCCGGGCCAGCTCGACCTGTCGAAGCTGCGCGTGGCGTGCAACGGCGCCGAGCCGATCGACCCGGCCACGATGCGCTCGTTCGTCCAGGTCGCCTCGCGTTTCGGCTTCGACCCCGGCGCCGTCAACTGCTGCTACGGCGCCGCTGAGAGCACGCTGGTCATCTCGATGTCGGGCGTGGCCGACCCGATGCAGCTCGACCACGTCGACGCCGCCGCCCTGGAGCGCGACAACCTAGCCACCCCCGCGCCCAGCGCCGGCACAGACGCCGAGCCTGCCGTGCGCGACATTCCTATGCTGGGCCGGCCGTTTCCGAGTGTCGAGGTGCGGGTGGTCGACGACGAGGGCAAGCCGCTCGGCGATCGGCAGGTGGGCCGCCTGCAACTGCGCGGGGAATCGGTCTCCGACGGCTACCTCACGCCCGACGGCTGGGAGCCGGCGCGCGACGCCGACGGCTGGCTCGACATCGGTGACGAGGGCTACGTGGCCGACGGGCAGATCGTTGTCTGCGGCCGCCGTAAAGACGTGATCATCATGGGCGGACGCAACATCTATCCCACCGACATCGAACGCGCGGCCGCCACGGTCCCCGGCGTCCGCGAAGGCAACGTGGCCGCCGTCCGGCTTCTGGCCGGTGACGGTGTGGCCCGCGAGTCCTTTGCCGTGCTGGCCGAGTCCCGTCAGGCGGGCGACGAGGCCGCCGCGGCCCAGATGGCCCGTGAGGTCACCGCCCGCGTGGTTTCCGAGATCGACGCCCGCCCGGCCACGGTCCGCATCCTGCCACCGGGTTCCCTGCCGAAAACCCCTTCCGGCAAACTCCGCCGAGCCGCGGCCAGGGCCCTGCTGGCCGGTCAGTAGGGCAACCGACCGCCCGATCGGCGTCGTCGATGTCCGGCGGCGACCGGGCGGGGGCGGCCCGGCTGGTGTGAAACCGTGCACTCGCTGTTGCCGGCGTCTGGTCCGGGCGGTTTGGCTGGGGCATGGCGCTGATCGCGTACGACAGTGTGGACGCGGCGGTGTTCCAGGCCGACCGCCATCTGAGTGACGACGCGCTGGGCGGGTGGCGTGACGCGATCTGCGGGCACTTCGACCCCCGGCCCGGAACGCGGATTCTCGACCTCGGGTGCGGCACCGGCAGCTGGGCCCAAGCCTTCCGGATGTGGTGGCCGGGCGTCGACGTCCTGGCGGTCGAGCCGTCGCCGGCGATGCGCGACCGCGCGGCCTTTCAGCCGATCGTGCCCGGCACAGCCGACAACCTGCCGTTCCCGGACGCCAGCTTCGACGGGGTCTGGCTCTCCACGGTGATCCATCATCTTCCCGACCTCGCGGCGGCCGCCCGGGAGATCCGCCGAGTGCTGAAGCCGGACGCGCCGGTGATGATTCGATCGGTCTTTCGGGGCCGGCACGACGGGATCAGCCTGTTCCATTGGTTTCCCGAGGCGATTGGCGTGCTCGACCGCTATCCCAGCGTCAGCGAGGTCGAGGAGGCGGAGAGCGTTCAATTGCTTCCTTCCGGCCGGTTCCCGGATGACGATGGCCCGCGCGTCCAGGTCGGCCCGCCGGCGTGACTACAGGAACTCACTGCGGTACGTGGAGGCCAGTTCGGCCGCGCGGTGGCGGCGCTCGGCGAGCTCGTCGGGCGACAGCTGAGGCGGTGGCGCGTCCTTGCCGGCGATCACGTCGCCGATGCGCAGGAAGTACTCGTCCTGCCCGGCCGGGGTACACATGCAGAGCATCCGGGCCGGCGCGCCGGAGACGTTGCGGAAGTTGTGCGGCGCGTTGGCCGGGATGTTGATCGTCGACCCGGCCCGGACGGTGTGCTTCTCACTCCGGAACATGAACTCGATCTCGCCCTCGAGGATCGTGAACATCTCCTCGAAATCGTGCCTGTGCGGGGGCGGGCCGCCACCGTCGGGGATGCGCATATCGATCAGGCAGTACTGGCCGTCGGTCTGCTCGCCGGTGATGAGCATGGCGTACGTGTTGCCGACCAGCGAGACGTACGTCGTGCTCGGGTCGTCCGGATGGGCCACGGTCAGCGAGCGGGACGGGTCGTCATCGGGAATCATTGCTGGGGCTCCTTCGAAGAGGCGGGTCAGAGCGTGACGATGGTCTTGCCCGGCAGCTCGGCCGCGCCGGCCTGGGCGTGGAGTGCCGACAGGTCGGCCAGCGCGACCCGCTGGGCGACCTCGACGCGCAACTCACCGGTGTTGACCCGAGCGACCAGGTCGGCGAGCTGGTCGGCGTCGCTGCGGACGAACAGGTCGATGCCGCGAACGCCGCGCTCCTCGTCGGAAGGGGCTGGCATCCAGACGGTGGTGTTGACCAGGGTGCCACCGTCCCGGATCAGCGAGACCAGCGCGGCGAGCTGTTCCGGCGGGACCGGCGCGAGGTTCAGCACGAGGTCGACCGGCTCGGTCACCGCCGCGGTCACGCCGGTGGTGGTGTGGTCGACAACCTCGTCAGCGCCCGCGGCTTCGACCCGGTCGGCGCTGCGCGGACTGGCCGTGGCGATCACCTGGGCGCCGGCCTCCTTGGCCAGCTGCACGGCGTATCCGCCGACCGCTCCGCCGGCGCCGTTGATCAGCACCCGCTGACCGGCGGTCAGGTTGCCGTGGTCGAACAGCGCCTGCCACGCGGTCAAGCCCACCAGCGGCAACGCCGCCGAGTCGGCCAGCGGGATGTTCTTCGGTGCCCCCGTCAGGATGTCGGCCGGCGCGATCACGAACTCCGCGGCCGCACCGGCCCCCGCCATTGGCAGGAAACCGATGACGGGGTCGCCGACCGCGATCTCGTCCACGTCGTCACCGAGCGCGTCGACCGTGCCGGCGACGTCGATGCCGGGCGTGTGCGGGAGCTCGACCGGGATCGGACCCTGCATGTAGCCCGCCCGGATGTTGCCGTCGACGCCGTTGAACGACGTCGCGGCGACCCGGATCCGGACCTGACCGCTGCCGGGGGTGGGCTGCTCGACGTCCTCGTAGCGAAGGACCTCGGGACCGCCGAACTCGTGAAAACGCACTGCTTTCATCGCTGAACCTGCTTCCGTGGAACGCCGTCGAGGTGTTGCTGGAGACGTCAATCAACTTCGCAGGATCCGACGCGATTAGCCTGGGCCGGGCTGGCCCACCTTGACGATGGCCGGATGCCCGGCGCCGCTGACGATCTCGGCCAGACGCGCCGCATCGGCCGAGCCCGGCGCTGCGGTGAGCATCAGAGCCGCCAGGTCGTCACCCGGGATGGCGAGCAGGTTGCCGACGAGCGTGACGGCGGCGCCGTCCGGATGAACGAACTCAGCACTGCTCTCGTACGCCGTCACCGGTCGCGGCGTACGCCACAGGGTGTCGAACCGGCGGCTTCGGCTTCGCAGCTCGTCGACCAGCGCGGCCAGCGACGCGTCGGCGGGGTAGCGCAACAGCGTGCTCCTCAGCTGGGCGACAAGGACCGCCTCATGATCGGTCGCGTCGGCCGCGGACTGCCGGAAACTCACGAACGGATCACAGAACGTACGCCAGGCGACATTCCACTCCCAGTGATCCCCCGTGAGGGTCCAGTGCCCCAGCGCCAGGAACGCGCTGTTCACCGCGACCAGATTCATCGCACCGTCGGAGACGAACATCGGAGTGTCTGTGAACCGCTCCAGCAGCCGCATCGCACCCGGACCGATCTCGTTGGGCACCTGCCCGTCCGCGGCGGCGTACCCGGACAGCGCGCAGAGCCGCTCGTATTCCGCCCGCCCGATCCGGAGCGCACGGGCAATGGCGTTCACCACCCCGGCCGACGGATGGCTGCGCCCCTGCTCCAACCGGCGCACGTAGTCCGCGGACATCCCCGCGAGCTCGCCGAGCTCCTCCCGCCGCAACCCTTGCACCCGACGCCGGCCGACCGGCAGCCCGACCGTTGCGGGATTCGTGCTCTCCCGCAGGTGGCGCACCGCGGCGCCGAACTCGTGATGATCCACAGCCCAAGTGTGCCCGCACAAGTCGGGGCAGTGGGGTAGTCCAAGCCTCAGGCCGCCGGACCCCAGCGAGTTGACACATCCCGCCCAGCCCTGGGCGGCTACGTGACGAGCGATAAACCCATGCCCCCGGCCGGCGGTGGCCCGGGCGACGCTTGGTCAAGCTGCAATCACTGCCCACGCTGTCCTGGACTTGCAAAGTGTCAGTAAAGCCTGCTGGTGCTGCGCTGATCGGCGCCACCAGCAGGACAGCATCGCCTGCTGGTGCTGCACTGATCGCGGCGCCAGCGAGCGCTGCACGGGACGGCACCACCGGAGCAGGTGCTGTCCTGACAGCGGCAGGTGGCGGCGGTGTACCGAGCAGCGGCGCCTGCGGGGCGCTGCACTGAAAGGCGGGGCCTCCGGGGATGCTGCACTGAAGGCGACGCCTGCGGGATGCTGTGCTGAACAGTGCAGCCGGCTGCCGGCCTTGCGTGACTCGGCGGGTGCCGCAACAAATGGCAACCGCTTGCCAGTGGGCGGGGGCGGCGGCGTGCAATTGCGGGGTGACGTCTGTGGGTATCGACGAGACTGCGCTGGCTACTGAGCGCGTGGCGGACCAATTGCGGGGGGTCGGGCGGCTGGGAGTGGCGTTCTCGGGCGGGGTCGACTCGTCGGTTCTGCTGGCGCTCGCGGTCGGCGCCCTGGGGGCCGACCGTGTGGTGGCCGTTCTCGGGGTCTCGCCCAGCCTGGCCGCCGACGAGCGAGCCGCCGCGCACCGGGTGGCCCGGCGGATCGGGGCGGTGGTGGTCGAGGTCGAGACGCGCGAGGGTGAGCGGGAGGCCTACCGCGCCAACGGGCCCGACCGGTGTTTCCACTGCAAGGACGAGCTTTTCACGCGCATCGGGGCCGATGTGGCGCAGCGGCATCGGCTGGACGCGGTGGCGTACGGCGAGAATGCCGACGACGTGCGGCGGCCCGATCGGCCGGGGGCGCGGGCGGCTGCCGAGCACCGGGTGCTGACTCCGCTCGCCGTCGCGGGGCTCGACAAGGCGGCTGTCCGGCGGATCGCGCGTGCCCTCGACCTGCCGTGTGCCGACAAGCCGGCGGCGCCGTGCCTGGCGTCGCGCATTCCGCACTACCAGATCGTCAGTCCTCGTAAGCTCGGCCAGGTGGAGCAGGCCGAGGCGGCGCTGCGGCGGCTCGGGTTCGGTGATCTGCGGGTACGCCATCACGGGGACATCGCCCGGATCGAGCTCCCGGCCGAAGATCTCGTGCGGGCTGCGAGCGAGCCGCTGCGAGAGCTGGTGTACCGGGCCGTGACCGGGTCCGGCTTCCGCTTCGTCACCCTCGATCTGGCCGGCATCCAGTCCGGCGCGTTCACCGGCGCCTACCTGCGCGAAGACCAACCCCCACCGAACGCGGGGCCGGAAACGAAGCCCACCGCGGGGCCGGAAGTGAAGTCGACCAGAAGGCCGGAAACGGAGCCGGACGCAAGGATGGAAACGAGGCCGGACGCAACGCCGGAAGCGCGGCCGGCACCGACCGAACCCGGAAGCAGAGGCTGAGCCCGCTAGATGACAGACACCCGACCTGACCTGGCCTCCTACGCCGACCTGGATCTGGACCGGGCGCAACGCCGCGGCTATCCGGAGGCCGTCTTCTGCGCGGGCAAGACCCCGGAACAGGTCGCCGGCATCGCGACCGTCGTGAAGGACCGGCCCGATGTGGTCACGCTCTTCACCCGGGCTGCCGAGAGCCACGCCGCAGCGGTGCGGAACGTGCTGCCCGACGCCCGGCACGACCCGGTGGCGGGCCTGCTCGCGTGGCCCCCCGACCCCCCGGAGCCCACCGGCGGACGGGTCGTCGTGGTCGCCGCCGGCACGTCCGACCTGCCCGTCGCCCAGGAAGCGGCCCTGTCCGCGCAGTACCTGGGCCGCCGCACCGAGCTGATCGTCGACGTCGGCGTGGCCGGCCTGCACCGCATCCTCAAGCACGTCGACCTGCTGCGCAGCGCCCGGGCCGTCGTGGTCGTGGCCGGCATGGACGGCGCCCTGCCCGGCGTGGTCGCCGGCCTGATCCCGGCGCCCGTCGTCGCCGTGCCCACCTCGATCGGCTACGGCGCCGCCTTCGAGGGGCTGGCGGCCCTGCTGACCATGCTCAACGCGTGCGCCCCGGGAGTGGCCGTGGTCAACATCGACAACGGCTACGGGGCGGGGCACCTCGCCGCCCAGATCGCGGCGCCGGCGTGACGCGGCACGCGTGGATCGACGCCTCGGCCGGGATCGCGGGCGACATGCTGCTGGGGGCGCTGCTCGATGCGGGCGCGTCGCTCGGGGCGGTGCAGTCCGCGGTGGATGCCGTGTCCGGTGGGACGGTCCGGATCCGTACGCGGGAAGTGACCCGCGGCGGGCTGCGGGCGCTCAAGGCCGAGGTGGAACCCCTCGCCGACGATCCGCCCCACCGCACCTGGCACGACATCCGCGGCCTGCTGAAGAACGCGGACAAGGCCACCGCCGTCTTCCGCCGCCTGGCCGAGGCCGAGGGCCGCGTGCACGGCATCGAGGCCGGCGACGTGCACTTCCACGAGGTGGGCGCCCTGGACGCCATCGCCGACGTGGTGGGGTGCTGCGCGGCCCTGGACGACCTGGGCGTCACCACCGTCTCGGCCGGGCCGGTGGCGCTGGGCTCGGGCACTGTGCGATCCCGGCACGGCCGCCTGCCGGTGCCCGCGCCCGCCGTGGCCGAACTGGCCAAGGGCTGGCAGGTCTCGGCCGGCGGCGACGGCGAGCTGGCCACGCCGACCGGGCTCGCCCTGCTGCGCGCCTTCGCCCGCGCCTGCGAACCGCTGCCGTCGATGACGCTCGACCTGGTCGGGGTCGGGGCCGGCGCCCGCGATCTGGCGGGGCACGCCAATGTCGTCCGGGTGCTGGTCGGCATGGCGGAAGGGGGCACCGCCACCGAGCCGGAGAAAACCGAGCAGACGGCCGTGCTGCTCGAGACCAACGTCGACGATCTCGACCCGCGGCTGTGGCCGGGGATCCTGGCCGGGCTGCTGCACCGGGGCGCGTCGGACGCGTGGCTGGTGCCGATCGTGATGAAGAAGGGGCGCCCGGCCCATACGCTGAGTGTGCTCTGCCCGCCGGCGCTGGCCGACACGCTGCGCGAGCAGATCTTCCGGGACACCAGCACGCTCGGGATCCGCCACAGCCCGTACGGGAAGGTGGCCCTGGACCGGGGTTTTGCCGACGTGACCGTGGGCGACACCCGCGTGGTGGTCAAGGTCGCCCACCGCGACGGGGTCATCCTGCAGGTCATGCCCGAGTTCGAGGACGTCGCCGCGCTGGCCCGCCGCCAGGACAGGCCGGAGCGGCTCGTCCTCCAGGACGCCCTGGCCGCCGCGCTGGACGCCGGGCTGGTCGTGGGGGCCGAGCTAGCCGTGCACCTCCGCCCCTCGTAGCAAGCCCTCGGTCCGGGCGATCAGCTCGGTGTCGCCGTCGAGGTCGGGGGCCAGCAGGGTGAGGACGTCACGGACTGAACCCGCGCGGGCGGCGTACGGCGCGGCGCCCGCATCCGCGACCGGCGCTCCGGAACCGCGCAGGTGGTCGATCCACGCGGCCAGGATCCGGGCGGAGCCGGGCGCCCGGCGGCCGGCCTTCCGTTCGGCGCGCAGCACCGGAAGCACCCGAATCGGGATCTTCTGCGAGCCGTCGGCGGCGATCTGAGCCAGGGTGTGGCGGATGCGCGGGTTGGCGAAGCGTTCGAGCAGCGCCGCGCGGTAGGCGGTGAGCTCGTCCGCGGGCAGGGGCACGTGCCGGCACGCCTCGTCCCACCACTCGTCCAGCCAGGCGCGGCACTGCGGGTCGGCCACGGCGGCGGCCACCGTCTCGTGGCCGAGCGCGCTGCCGGCGTACGCCAAGAGGGAATGCCCGCCGTTGAGCAGCAGCAGCTTGCGGGTCTCGTGCGGCACCACGTCGGCGACGAAGCGGGCGCCGCCCCGCTCCCAGGCCGGGCGGCCCGCGGGGAACTCGCCGCTGAGAATCCACTCGGTGTACGGCTCGGTGATGACCGGCACGGCGTCGGCGCCACCCACCTCGCGTACGTCGGCGGGGGTCGTCCGAGGGGTGATGCGGTCGACCATCGTGGCCACGAAGGAGACGTTGCCGGTGATCCACTCGTCGAGCGCCGGATCGAGGCGGACGGCCAGGTCGTGGACCACGCGGGCGGTCACCTCGCCGTTGCCGGGCAGGTTGTCGCACGAGACGACGGCGATCGGACCGGAACCGGCCAGCCGGCGCGCGGAGAGCCCGGCGACGAGACGGTCCGCGACGACGCCGTCGGGAGCGTAGGCGGCCTCGGTCATGGTGATCGTCACGACGGCGACGGCCGGGTCGGCGACCAGCGAACGCCACGTGGCGGCGTCGCTGCCGGGATACGCGGCCACCACCGAGGTCTGCACCTGAAGATCGTCGGAGTCGGGTCCCCGTACGACGAGGGTGTAGCGCCCGTCCTGCCGGGTCAGCGTCTCGGCCAGCCCGGCCGAGCGCCCGGTGAAGGCGGCGATCCCCCACTCGTCGTCGAAGCCGGTGTACCAGGCCTGGTGGGCGCGGAAGAATCCGCCGAGCCCGAGGTGGACGACGCGGACGGCTCTCACAGCTTGAACACCTCGCGCGGCTGGGTGACGACCAGGCCGGTCAGGGTGTCCAGGGCCTCGTCCTCCTCGAGGCGGTGCTCGGCGACCAGACCGGCCAGGAAACCGGCGTCGAGGCGGCGCGACATGTCGTGGCGGGCCGGGATCGAGCAGAACGCCCGGGTGTCGTCGATGAAGCCGGACAGCCGGCTGAACCCGGCGATCTCGGTGACCGCCCGCTGGTACCGGCGGATCTCGCTCGGATTGTCGAGAAACCACCACGGCGCCCCGGCGTACACCGAGGGGTAGAACCCGGCCAGCGGCGCTATCTCGCGGCTGTAGACGTCCGGGTCGACGGTGAACAGCACGAGATGCAGGTTCGGGTGGGTGCCGAAGCGGTCGAGCAGCGGCTGCAACGCCGCGGTCAGCTCGAGCGCGACCGGGATGTCGTGGCCGGTGTCGGGGCCGTGGGCGGCCAGCGTGGCCGGGTGGTGGTTGCGCCAGATGCCGGGGTGCAGCGTCATCACCAGGCCGTCGTCGCACGACATGCGGGCCATCTCGAAGGTCATGTGCCGGCGGAACGCGAGGGCCTCGCGCGGGGTGACCGTGCCGGCCAGCGCCGAGCGGTAGATGCGCTCGGCCTCGCGGATGCCGAGCGGTTCCGTACCGGCGTCGACGTGCCCGTGGTCGGCCGAGACCGCGCCGAGCGAGATGAAGTAGCGCCGCCGTTCCTCGAGCGCCGCGATGTACCCCGCGTAGTCGCCGACGTCGCCGCCGAGCTCCTTGACCAGCTCGGCCCAGCCCGGCCGGCCGGCTTCGAGGTAGCGGTCGGGCCGGAACGTCGGCGCGATGCGGGTGGCGATCGACTCGTCCTCGCGCAGCGCGCGGTGGGCGGCCAGATCGTCGGCCGGGTCGTCGGTCGTCGCCAGGAACGCGATGTCGAAACGCTCGAGAAGCGCCCGCGGCCGGTGGCTGTCCCGGCCGAGCTGCTCGGCGATCTGATCGTAGAGAGCATCGGCGTTGTGCGCCGATGGCCGTTCGCTCACCCCGAAGACGTCCGCCAGTGACGACTCGAACCAGAAACGGACGGGCGTGCCGCGCAGAAGTTGCCAATTCGCGCAGAACAACCGCCACGCCTCGCGCGCCCGCGGCTCCGGCAGCGGCCCCTCCCCCACGCCGAGGTCGGTCAGCGGCACCCCGCCCGAGTGCAGCAGCCGGGTCACGTAGTGATCGGGCTGGATGAACAGCGAAGCCGGGTCGACGAAGGGGCGGTCGTCCAGGATCAGGCGCGGATCGACGTGCCCGTGCGGACTGATGATCGGCAGGCCCTGAACCTCGGCGTAGAGCCGGCGGGCGATCGACCGGACTCCGGGATCGGCAGGCAGAAGCCGGTCGGGGTGCAACGTCAGGGCAGCCATGCGCCCGAGCCTCATCGGCCGGACGCGGCGCTGGCAATGAGTTGCCAGTTGTTGCCGTCACGGCGCGGCAACAACTGGCAACTCGTTGCGCGCAGGTTAACGGGCGGCACAGAGTGACCCCGATCACTGCCTCCCGGCTAGCGGCTCAGAGGAGACCCCGAATGAACTTCAGAAAGCTTACGGCGCTGGCCGGTGTTGCGGCTCTGGCGCTCACATCCGCCGCCTGTGGTGGTGGCGGCGACGAAGGCGGCGAGGGTGGCGACGGCAAGACCCTCAACGTGCTGATCGCGGCCAACACCCAGTATCCCGACGAATTCGCGGCCTGGCAGAAGGACATCAACGCGAAGTTCAAGGCGGCGACCGGGGCCGAGGTCAAGTTCGAGACCTTCGCCAGCGCCAACGACGAGCTGACCAAGATCCAGACGTCGGTGGTGTCGGGCTCCGGCCCCGACGTCTACGCGGTCGGCACGACGTTCACCCCCACCGCCTACTCGACCGGCGCCTTCGTGAAGCTGGGCGACGAGGAGTGGAACAAGATCGGCGGCAAGGACAAGTTCAACCCGGCCGCGCTGGGCATCTCGGGACCGGACGAGCAGAACCAGGTCGGCATCCCGTGGGTCAGCCGGCCGTTCGTGATGGCCTACAACACCGACATGCTCAAGGCGGCCGGCATCGACAAGCCGGCGACCACCTGGGACGAGCTGGGTCAGCAGGCCAAGCAGATGACCAAGGGCGACGAGTACGGGCTGGCGATCGCCTACAAGGACAACTTCGACCCGTGGAAGTTCGTCTGGGGCATGTCCGTGCAGGCCGGCAACCCGCTGGTCGACGGCAAGACGGCCAAGCTGCAGGACCCGACGGTGCAGAAGGCGTTCGACACGTACTTCGGCTGGCTGACCCGCGACAAGGTGGTCGACCCGGCCGCCGTGGGCTGGACCAACCCGCAGGCGGTGGCCGCGTTCGCCAAGGGCAAGACCGGCTACTTCATGCTGACCACGCCGACCGCGATCAACTCGCTGGAGCAGGGCGCGGTCAAGGGCAAGTGGAAGTTCGCGCTGCTGCCGACCGTGCCGCCCGGCGCGACCAGCCGCCCGCCGAACGGGGTCGAGGCGGCCAGCATCCTCTCCGGCGACAACCTGCTGGTGGCCGACTACTCCAAGAACAAGGACCTGGCCTTCGAGTACGTCAAGCTGGTGACCGATCAGGAGACGCAGCTCGACTACTACAAGAAGTTCGGCAACCTGCCGGCCAACGCGGCCGCGCTGCAGACGCTGTCGTCGGACCCGCAGCTGGGCCCGGTGACCGAGGCGGCCAAGAAGTCGGTGGCCACGCCGTTCACCGGCGCCTGGGGTGACATCCAGCTCGCGCTGACCAACGTGGCCGTGCAGTCGCTGCCCGACCTGGGCAAGGGCTCGATCAGCACCCAGCAGATCGACGCCCGGATCGCCGACGCCCAGAAGTCCGCCCAGACCGCGCTGGATCGGGCCAAGTAGATGACCATCCTCGCCCGGCCGCCGGAGGAGACGACGGCCAAGAAGGAACAGCGCCGCCGGGGCGTGACCGAGCGACAGCGTCCGCTGTGGCTGCTCACGCCGGGCGGGGTCCTGATGGTCCTGGTCATCCTGATCCCGCTGGCGGTGGCCCTGTGGATCTCGCTGATCGACCTGGACCAGTACACGCTGCGCCGCTGGGTCGAGGCGCCGTTCATCGGGCTGGACAACTTCGTCGAGTCGTTCAGCTCCGGACTGCTCAACTCGATCTGGATCAGCGTCTCGTTCGCGGTGCTCTCCACGATCGCGACCGTGCCCATCGGCGTCGCGGCCGCGCTGGTCACCCAGAACAAGTACCGGGGGCGCGGCCTGGTGCGAGCGGTGTTCCTCATCCCGTACGTGTTGCCGTCGTTCGTGGTGGCGACGGTGTGGCGCACGATGCTGCAGCCGGACGGGGTTGTCAACGCCTGGCTGTCGAAGGTGGGCATCGAGGGCGGCCTGTGGCTGACCGGCCCCCGCTCGTACTGGGCGCTGATCCTGGTCGAGATCTGGGCCGCCTGGCCGTTCATCTATCTGATGGCGCTGGCCGCGTTGCAGTCGGTCGACAACGAGGTGCACGAGGCGTCGGCCGTCGACGGGGCGCCGTGGTGGCCCAAGCTGCGCCGGGTGATCCTGCCCTACCTGCGCGGGCCGGTGCTGCTGGCCTGCCTGCTCGCCACGCTCAATCACATCAACAACTTCACGTTGCCGTTCGTGTTGTTCGGGGCGCCCGCCCCGGAGGATGTCAACGTGATGCCCATGATCGTCTACGTGACCAGCTTCCAGAGCCTGCGGTTCGGGCTGAGCGCGGCCATGGCTGTGCTGTCGCTGGTGCTGATCGCGATCCCGCTGTTCGTCTATCTGCGGGCAGTGCGCCTGGACGTGCACGAGGAAGGAGGACGGCGATGACCGCCTGCACCGCAGTGAACGAAACGATCGTAGGGCCAGGAAGTGCAGCGATGACCGACTGCACCGCGATGAGCGAAGCGATCGCAGGGCCAGAAGCACACGCTCGGGAGGTACGGCAGTGAGCACTACAGCGTCGGCCGAGGCCACCCGGCTGTTGCCGCGCTGGCTGCTCATCACGATGACCGCGCTGCTGGTCGCGATGGTGCTGGTCCCGGTGCTCTACATCGTGCTGGCCTCGCTCAACAGCGACGTGGGCGTGGCCGGCGGCGAGTACTGGCCGAGCTCGTTCAGCCTGGACAGCTACACCCGGATCTGGACCACGGCCGACCTGTCCACCGGCATCATGAACAGCCTGATCGTCTGCGCGTTCACCGCGGTCGCCTCCGCCCTGCTGGGCACGACCACGGCGTACGTGCTGGTCCGCTACACGTTCCTCGGGCGGCTGACGATCCTGCGCGGGCTGGTCGGCCTGCAGAGCATCCCGGGCACCCTGATGCTGCTGCCGGTGTTCGTGCTGTTCTCGTCGGCCGGCAACTACCTGGGGCTGACCGTGATCGGCACCCGGTGGGGCCTGTTCGTGGCCTACCTGACGTTCGCCCTGCCGTTCTCGACCTGGGTGATGGTCACCTACCTGCGCGGGCTCCCGCGCGAGCTGGAGGAGGCCGCCCGCACCGAGGGCGCCTCCACGCTCGTCATCCTGTGGCGGATCATCTTCCCGCTGAGCCTGCCCGCGATCGTCGTGTCCGGCATCTTCGCGTTCCTGCTCGGATGGAACGACGTGTTGTTCGCTTCGGTGCTCACCCGGCCGGAAACGCACACGGCCGCAGTCGCTCTGCAGATTTTCGGTTCGCAGCAGGAGGGCGGCGCGCTGCCGGTCTATTCGCAGATGATGGCCGCGGCGCTGATCTGCGCGGCCCCCGTCGTGCTGCTGTACCTGGCCTTCCAGCGCTACCTGGTGGGTGGCCTGACCGCGGGCAGCGTCAAATGAGCGAAACGCGCAACAAGCGCCGGCTGAACGCACCGCACAACAAGCGCCAGCTGAACGCACCGCACAACAAGCGCCAGCTGAACGCACCGCACAACAAGCGCCGACTGAGCGAGCCGTGCAACGAACGCCAACCGAACAGACCGTGCAACAAGAGCCGACTGAGCGGACCGCGCAACGAGCGCCGACTGAGCGAAGCGCACATCTCGGGGTGCGGGCGATGACGGCGCCGCGGGTGGCGCTGATAGGGCCCGGGACGGTCTCGGTCGTGCACCTGGCGGCCATCGGGAAGCTCGGCGCCGACCTCGCCGGCGTGTGCGACTCGTCGCGCGACCACCGCGCGTTTCTGGACGAGGTGCGGCCGGAGGTTGTCCATATCTGCACGCCGCACGACCGGCACGTGCAGATCGCGCGGGACGCCCTTGAGCGAGGCGTGCATGTTCTGCTCGAAAAGCCGGTCGCGCACACGATCGAGCAGGCCGAGCTGCTCGTCGCGGCGGCCAAGGACCACCCGTCGGTGAAGATCGGCGTCTGCCTGCAGAACCGCTACAACCCCACCAGCCGGGCCGCCCGCGAAATCCTGCTGAGCGGCGAACTCGGGAGGGTGATCGGCGCCTCGGCCAGTGTGCTGTGGCACCGGGACGCGGCGTACTACGACGCTCGTCCGTGGCGTTCGGTGCGCGAACGGGCCGGCGGCGGCGTGCTCATCAACCAGGCCATCCACACGCTCGATCTCGTGCAATGGCTGGTCGGCGACGTCGTAGCGGCGACCGGGCACGCCGGGCGCTACGGCGGCCTGCCCGGCGACGTCGAGGACACCGCGCACCTGGTGCTCGACCACGCCGGCGGCGCGCGCAGCGTCTTCTTCGCCACGGTCACCAACGCCGTCGACTCGCCGGTGACACTCGAGATCGTGGCCGAGCGGGGAACCCTGCTGCTGCGGGGCGACCTCACCGTCGCGTACGCCGACGGCCGCAGCGAGATGATCGCCGAGCTGGCCCCCGGCGGCGCCGGGCGCTCGTACTGGGGCGCCTCGCACGAACTGCTGATCGCCGACTTCTACCGCTCGCTCAGCGACCCCGAGCCGTTCCCGATCGGGCCGCAGGAGGCGCTGGCGGCCCAGCGCCTGATCGACGAGTTCTATCGAACCACCAGCTGAAGGGCACCGCCGATGTGGACTCTCTCCGGTTTCTCCGACGAGATCTCCCCCGACTTCACCGAGCAGTGCGAGGTCGTCACCGGCCTGGGCATGACGCACGTCGAGGTGCGCAGCGCCTGGGACGTCAACATCCTGGACCTGTCCCCCGAGCAGCTCGAGAAGGTCAAGAAGACCCTGTCCGCGTACGCGCTGAAGGTGTCCTCGATCGGGTCGCCGATCGGGAAGATCGCCGTCACCGACGACTTCGCGCCGCACCTGGAACGCATGCGGCACGCGGCCGAGGTGGCGCGCCTGCTCGACGCGCCGTACATCAGGATCTTCTCGTTCTTCATCCCGGCCGGCGACGACCCGGCCGTGCACCGGAACGAGGTCATCGAGCGGATGCGCGCCCTGACGCGTGTCGCCGAGGAAGCCGACCTGATCCTGCTGCACGAGAACGAGAAGGAGATCTACGGCGACGTGCCCAGCCGCTGCCTGGACCTGATCCGCTCGGTGGGCTCGCCGTATCTGCGGCTGGCCTGGGACCCGGCCAACTTCGTGCAGGTCGGCGTGCGTCCCTACACCGACGGGTACGCCCAGTTGCGGCCGCACGTCGAGTACGTGCAGATCAAGGACGCCCTCCTGGCCGACGGCACGGTCGTGCCGGCCGGGCAGGGCGACGGCGAGGTGGCCGAGACCCTCCGGGCGCTGCGGCACGACGGCTTCGACGGCTTCTTCTCGCTGGAGCCGCACCTGGCCGCCGGGCACGCCACCGGCGGATTCTCCGGACCCGAGCTGTTCCGCACCGCCCACAGCGCCTTCACCGGCCTGCTCAAGACCGAGGAGATCGAGTACGTATGAGTGTCCCGAAGTTCGCCATCGTCGGCGCGGGAGTGATCGGGCGCCAGCACGGGCTGGTCACCAGCCAGCTCACCGACCGCCTGGAGCTGGTCGCGGTCGTCGACGTCGTCGCAGAGCGGGCCGCCGCGCTGGCCGCCGAGCGCGGCGGACGCCCGTACACGGCGCTGGCCGACGCCCTGGCCGCCGAGCAGATCGACGTCGTGGTCGTGTGCACGCCGACCGGCCTGCACGGCGTCGTCGCCATCGAGGCGCTCGGCGCGGGCAAGCACGTGATCATCGAGAAGCCGGCCGAGGTGACCGTCGCGCGGACCGACGAGATCATCAAGGCCCGGGACGAGGCGGGCACGCTGGTCACCGTCATCTCGCAGCACCGCTTCGACCCGTCCACCGAGAAGACCCTGGCCGCCATCGCGGCCGGCGAGTTCGGGCGGGTCAGCTCCGGGATCGCGGCCATCGACTGGTGGCGGGGGCAGAGCTACTACGACTCCGGCGACTGGCGGGGCACGTGGGAGCTCGACGGCGGCGGCGCGCTCATGAACCAGGGTGTGCACACGGTCGACCTGCTGGTGGCGGCGCTCGGGCGGCCGGTCGAGGTGTTCGCCTACACGGGCACGCTGGCCCACGAGCGCATCGAGGTCGAGGACGTGGCGACCGGCGTGGTGCGGTTCGAGTCGGGGGCGCTGGGGGTGCTGCACGCGACCACCTCGGCGTACCCGGGACTCAGCGCCCGCCTGCAGGTGCACGGCGACCGCGGGTCGGCGGTCATCGACAACGACCAGCTCGCGTTCTTCCACTCGACGCCGGTGGGCGAGGACATCGAGGAGCGGCTGATGGGCACGACCCAGGTCACCTCGGGCGGCGGCGCCGGCGACACGGCCGGCGCCAACCCCGGCCAGCTGTCGGACGCGCACCGGCTGCAGTACCTGAACTTCCTCGACGCCCTGGCCGGGAACGGGCCGCTGCGCGTCGACCTCGAGACCAACCGGCAGTCGATCGCGGTGATCACCGGGGCCTACGAGTCGGCCCGCACGGGGAAGCCGGTGAGGCTGGCATGAGCCGGATCGCGGCCAACCCCATCCCGTACTGGGCCTCGGCCGGCAAGACGCGCGAGGTGTTCGACGAGGCGTTCAGCGACTTCCACGCGATCGGCTTCACGGCGGTCAAGGCCGACGTCCCGGACGACATGACGGCCGGCGAGTATCGCGCGTGGATCGGGCGGTACGGGCTGGCGCCGTCGCTGAGCCTGTTCAACTCCCCGTTCGACGACACGGTCGAGGTCGCCGGCGAGGTGGAGAAGGCCAGGAAGTTCGCGGGCACGCAGGTCGCGCTGGGCCTGGACCGGACGATGGTGTCGTCGATGGCGGTGCCGGCGCGGATCGAGCAGCCGGCGGTGGGGGCCGGGTTCGACGAGGGCCGGCTGTCGCGGGCGATCGACATGTGCGGCGAGGTGTGCCGTGCGCTGGCCGCCGAGGGCCTGCGGCCGCTGCACCACTCACACGTCGGCGGCGTGTTCGAGACCGAGCACGAGATCGCCCGGCTGCTCGACGAACTGGGCGCCGACGTGATCGGATTCGGGCCCGACACCGGGCACCTGCGCTGGGCCGGCGTCGACCCGGCCCCGTTCATCCGCCGCTACGCGGATCGGCTCGGCGGCATCCACATCAAGGACGTGTTCCCCGACCACCTGTCCGGTGGCTCGGGCTCGTACCGGGAGAAGACAGCGTCGAAGCGGCTGTGGGCCGAGCCCGGACTGGGTGTGGTCGACTTCGACGCCGTGCTCGACGCGATCCCGCCGGACTACGACGGCGACTTCATGATCGAGGTGGACGAGCCGTCGGTGGAGTCCAGGCTCGAATCGCACCGCATGTCGTTCGCCTGGGCGCGGCAGGCGCTGGGTGGCAGGATCGAGGAATGACGTCGGCGGTGATCGGGCGGGCCGCGCGGGTGGGCGGCGCCGAGCGCGTGCTCGGCGAGGCTGAGGTACGCGAGTTCGTCGGGGCGCAGCTGGCGGGGCTCGACCTCGACGGGCGCAGCGTGTGCGTCCTCGTGCCGGATGCCACGCGCACCTGCCCGCTGCCGCTGCTGGTGGGCGCTGTGCACGAGGCGCTGCACGGGCGGGTGTCGCGGTTGACCGTACTCATCGCCCTGGGCACGCACGGGGCGATGTCGGCCGAGGCTCTGGACGCCCATGTCGGCGTTCATCCCGACACCCAGGTGATCAACCACGAGTGGTGGAAGCCGTCGACCTTCGCCGACCTGGGGACGATTCCGAGCGCGCGGATCGAAG
Organism: Paractinoplanes hotanensis; assembly: GCF_023717965.1. Classification (NCBI taxonomy): domain Bacteria; kingdom Bacillati; phylum Actinomycetota; class Actinomycetes; order Micromonosporales; family Micromonosporaceae; genus Paractinoplanes; species Paractinoplanes hotanensis. Next base: position 218,698 of record NZ_JAMQOL010000001.1, read on the forward strand.
AGCTGTCGGGCGGGCGGATGCACGGCGACGTGCCGGTGCTGCTCAACCGGGCCGTCGTCGAGCACGATGTCGCGATCGTCGTCGGGCCGGTGCTGCCGCACGAGGTGGTCGGCATGTCGGGCGGGAACAAGTACTTCTTCCCGGGCGTGGCGGGCCAGCAGATCATCGACGTCTCGCACTGGCTGGGCGCGCTGATCACATCGGCCGAGATCATCGGGACGACCGACCTGACCCCCGTACGGGCTCTGATCAACGACGGTGCGGCGCTGATCCCGGCCGAGACGTACGCGTTCTGCGTGGTCACCGCGGAGATGGCCGACGACCCCGACGTGCCCGGCCTGGCCGAGGGCGACCGCAGCAGCGCGCTGCACTCGGTCTCGTTCGGCGACTGCGTCGCGTCGTGGGCCAGCGCGGCCGAGATCAGTGCCGCGACCCACGTGACGTACCTGGAACGGCCGGTCCACCGCGTGCTGTCGATCGTTCCGGCGATGTACGACGAGATCTGGACCGGCGCCAAGGGCTTCTACAAGGTCGAGCCGGTGGTGGCCGACGGCGGCGAGGTCATCCTGTACGCGCCGCACATCACCGAGATCGCGACCAGCCACCCGCAGATCCACGAGATCGGCTACCACTGCCGCGACTACTTCGTGAAGCAGTGGGAGCGGTTCGAGCACATCCACTGGGGCGTGCTCGCCCACTCGACGCACCTGCGCGGCGCCGGCAGCTACGACGCCGAGACCGGCGTGGAGCAGCTGCGGGTGCGGGTCACACTGGCCACGGGCATCCCGGAAGAGGTGTGCCGCGCGGTCAACCTCGGCTATCGCGACCCGGCCACGATCGATCTGGCGGCGTTCACGGCCGACCCGGACACGATGGTCGTGCCGCGAGCCGGCGAGGTGCTGTTCCGGCTGCGCTGAGCCGTTCCACCGGATCCGCTAACCGCCGGTCCGTTCGCGACTGCCGGGGACCTCGGTCGACGCTCCCGGCAGCCGCCGCCGGAGCGCGACCTGGCGGCCGGCGGCCAGAGCGGTCGATCCGCGTACGACCAGTCGAACGGGCAGCACGAGCGGGCGCCCACTGGGTTTCGCTCCCTGCGCCACCGCGATGCAGTTCTGCATGCCGGTGAAGCCCATCCGGTACAGCGGCGAAGCGATCGTGGTGAGCTGCGGCTCGACCAGCTCGTCAAAGATGATGTTGTCGAACCCGACGACGCTGACCTGCTCGGGGACGACCACGCCGAGCCGGCTGAGGCCCTTCATGATGCCGATGGCGAGCTGGTCGTTGTAGGCCTGGACAGCGGTCGAGTCCGACTCGGCGACCCGCAGAGCGGCGCTGAGACCGGCGAGCACAGTCGGCTCGTACGGCCCCAGCCGGCGCGCCTCCAGCCCGAGATCGGCCGCGGCCGTGCGCAACGACCGCCACCGCACTCCGTCCGACCAGCTGGTCTCCGGCCCCGCCACGTACGTGATCCGCTCGTGCCCCAGCGACGCGAGATGCTCGACGGCCCGCCGGATGCCGCGCTCGGCGTCGTTGAGCACGCAGTTGGCCTCCGGGAGGATCCGGTTGAGCAGCACCACGGCCTTCTGCTTGGCGACCATCCGCAGCGCCGAGTCGGTCATCCGCGAACTGGCGATCACCACCCCGTCGACCTGGGCCAGCTCCTGCTCGATGGTCTGCCGCTCCACCCGGGGCGACTCGTTGGTGTGCGACAGGATCAGCTGGTAGCCGGCCTCGCGCGCCGCCTCGTACGCGCCCTTGATGATGTCGCCGTAGAAGGGATTCGTCACGTCCGCGACGACCAGCGCGATCGCGTTCCGCACCGTGCCCGCGGGCGGCTGCCCCGCGGTGGCCGTGCGATAGCCCAGCCGATCGGCCGCCGCGAAGATCCGCTGCGCGGTGTCCGCGTTGACCCGCCCCGGACGCGCGTAGGCCCGCGACACCGTCGAAGCGGCAACTCCCGCCTCGCGCGCCACGTCGTAGATAGTCGGGCGGCCCATGTCGAGGATGTTAAATCCGTATTCCCCGCTAAGACAGCCCTGCGGACATCCGGCTGATCGCACCCCGCCGGACCAGGGGGTGGTCGATCCCGGTCATAGTGGGTCGTGCGCATTCCCCTCGTCAGCGCCCTCACGGCCGTCGCCCTGGCCTTCCCGGCCCCCGCGCTCGCGGCCGGTGGCGCTCAAGCCGGGCGGGCGGCGCCCGCGACGGTGTGCGCCATCGGCGACAAGCGGCTCGACGAGCTGTCCGGCATGGTGGCCCAGGGCGACGGCTACGTCGTGGTCAACGACGGCGTCGACCAGGCCTCCCACCGGAAGATCTTCTTCCTGAACAGCCGGTGCCGCGTCACCCGCGCCGTGTCCTACCCGTCGCGCCCGCGCGACACCGAGGACCTGGCCCGCGCCGCCGACGGGACGCTGTGGATCGGCGACATCGGCGACAACGGAGGCAGCCGCAGCACCATCGCGCTGTGGAAACTCGCACCCGGCGCCAAGAGTCCGACCCTGTACCGGCTGACCTACCCCGACGGCCCGCACGACGCCGAGGCGCTGCTCGCCGCCCCCGACGGCACGCCCGTCATCGTGACCAAGAACGCCGGAGCCGCCGGCCTCTACACACCGGCAGGCCCGCTGAGCCGCGGGAAGGCAACCCGACTGACCAGGGCCGGCGCCGTCGACCTGCCGCCGTCCACCACCAGCAACCCGTTCTCGTTCCTCGGCCGCGCCTACATCACCGGCGCCGCCACCTCTCCCGACGGCCGCCACGTAGCCCTGCGCACCTACGCCGACGCCTTCGAGTTCGACGTCTCCGGCAACGACGTCGTGAAGGCCCTGACGTCCACCACCCCGCGCCAGATCCCGCTGCCCGACGAGCCCCAGGGCGAATCCGTCACCTACAGCGCCGACGGCCGCTCCCTGCTGACCGTCTCGGAATCCTCCGGCGAGCAGGCCGGAGCCCGCCCGGTGATCCTCCGGTACCCCTTGCCCGACCGCCCCGCCGCCTCTCCATCGGTCGCCTCGCCGTCCGTCGCCTCTCCGTCGGTCGCCTCTCCGTCGCCGGACGCCGCGCTCCCCCGGCCCACGGCTGTGTCCGACCCGGAACAGCTGCCGTTCAACTACATCGCCGTCGTGGCCGGGGCTGCCTCCCTGCTCGGCGTCGCGCTCGCCGCGGTTCTGGTGCTGAGAAACCGCGCGCGGAAGCGGTAGGCCCGCTCCGACGCCGTCGAGGCGCGGCGAGTCGGCTTCCCGACAGTGGATCGCCGATTCGACGGACATCGCGCTCCGGCTCACAGCTAGCTCACAGTTCAACCGATCTCATGGGCGCACGTGATTTCGCGCGGACTATGGGGGGAACGGTTGTGAGTCGGGCTCGGAGATGGGGACTGGCCGCGTTGGCGGGCGTGATGCCGGCGACGCTGGCAATTGTGGGAATCCAGGTGGCGGACGCCGCCGCGACGCCGCCCGGGGCGCGGCTGATGGCGGCCGGCAAGAACGTCACGGCCGAGCGGTACGACGCCGGTAACCAGTACGCCGTGGGCCTCGACCTCGGCCTCAACGTCGTCGCCGGCCAGGAGGCGATCGAGGTGCGGGCGAAGCGCAAGTCGTACGCGGACCCGATCGTGGCCGACGTGATCGGCAAGAAGGGCAACAAGCGGCTGCCGGCCGGGACGGTCACCGACATGTCCGGGCTCAGGCGCTTCTCGACCGTCACGATCAAGGACGCCAAGGGCAAGGTGATCCGGCTCTACACGACCAACTTCTGTCCCAACACGTACGACTCCGTCCGTACCCGGCCCGAGGCGCCGGCACAGACGCCGTATCCGATGAATTGCGGCGGGGAGAACCCGTTCACGCTCGGGTCGGTGTGGGGCATCCAGGCCGGCTGGGCCGCCTCGACCGAGGACACTCCCCCGACCGGCAAGCTGTTCGACCTGCCGCTCGGCAAGTACACGGTCGGTGTCACGGTCAACGAGGCGTACCGGAAGGCGTTCGGCATCGCCACCAAGGACGCGTCCGTGTCGCTCAGCCTGACTGTCAAGAAGGGCGAGTACGGCGAGAAGGCGCTGGCCGGCGACCACGATCACCACGGCCCGCAGGTGTCGGACTACCGGCCCGAGTACCGGGTCGCGGCCAAGCGGCCCGCCGCGGCGAAGGCGCCGGCCACCGGGCCGAAGCCCGACCTGCGCTCGCTGCCCGCGTGGGGCATCTCGATCTCGCCGGGCACCAAGAGCAAGTGGCACGTCAACTTCGGCGCGACCGTCTGGAACGCGGGCACGTCGCCGCTGCTGGTCGATGGGTTCCGCCGCGACGGGGCGGGCCTGATGGACGCGTACCAGTACTTCTTCGACGCTCAGGGCAACCAGGTCGGCGCAGTGCCGGCCGGGACCATGGAGTGGGACGCGCGGGCCGGGCACGAGCACTGGCACTTCACCGACTTCGCGCAGTACAACCTGCTGCGCTCGGACAAGAAGCTCGCGGTCCGCAGCGGCAAGGAGGCGTTCTGCCTGGCCAACACCGACCAGGTCGACTACACGATCCCGCTGGCCAAGTGGCGCCCGTTGAACACCGACCTCGAGACGTCATGCGGGGAGAAGGACTCGGTCGGCGTCCGTGAGGTGCTCGACATCGGCAACGGCGACACCTACACCCAGGACCGTCCGGGGCAGTCGTTCGACATCACCGGCCTGCCCAACGGCACATACTACATCCAGGTCAAGGCGAACCCGGCGGGCAAGCTGAGCGAGTCGAGCGCGGCCAACAACACGTCGCTGCGCAAGATCGTGCTCGGCGGCACCGCCAAGAAGCGCACCCTCTCGGTGCCCCCGGTCAACGGCATCAAGGGCTGACCCCTCCGCGCCCGGTCGCCGCTCGCACATCGAAGTGCGGGCGGCGACTGTGCACGTCAGCGGGGCGGATTCTCCGGCCCCGAACCGGGCACGCGGCTCGCCTGGCTCCCGTAGACGGTTCCGGCGGGCGGCTTCGTCCCGCCCTGGAATTCGACGCTCACGCCGCTGCCGTAGCCGGGGCTCACCGCGCTGCCGGCGGCCGGGGGCTCCGGCGTACGCGGGGAAACGCTTTCCGGCGTACGCGGGAAAACCGCACCAGCCGCAGCCGGCCCACCCGCACCCGCCACGGCCGGCATCGCCGGACCGCCCGCACCCGCCAGGGAAGGCATCGCGGCCGGCCACAGGGAGGCCTTGCGCTTGGCCGACACGTCCTCGACCCAGCCGAACAGCAGCACCGCGACCAGCACGAGCGCGGTCTCGAGCACCAGCATCCACACGATGTACTGGAACGTCGCCCACGGCACCTCGTAGTGCTCGAGCACGGCGGCGCCCACCGTGATCAGCGGGAAGTGCCAGAGGTAGATCGTGATGGCCCGGGCGTTGATGACCCGCACCGACTCGGACAGCCACGTGAAGCTGACCTTGTCGAGCACGGCCAGTGCCGGACGGAAGCGCAGCACGATCAGGACGAAGGCCAGCGACCACAGCGTACGGGCGATGGGCTCCTCGTTGAGGTCGAAGCCCCACGCCGTCGGGTGCGTGAACAGCCAGTACAGGCCGATGCCGCCGAGCACCGCGGTCAGCGCGGCCCAGACGGCGACCGGCAGCCGGTGCAGGCGGCCGTCGCGATGGGCGAAACCGGCGATCCAGCACGCGGCGTACGTGACGAAGTCCCACATGATGCCGTCGATCGGGTCGGGCAGGCGGAAACCGGTCAGGTGCAACGCGGCGAGCGCGGCCAGGGGCAGCGCCACCACGACCCAGCCCAGCTTCTTGTAGGCGAAGTACAGGATCGGCGAGACCAGCACGAAGATCAGGTACGCCCGGAGGTACCAGAGCACCTCCCAGAACGGCTCGCCCCACGAGCTGCCCGGCGGGTCCTCCAGCGGGAACAGCCAGAAGAGCAGGTTGAGCTTGTGCAGCGGGTGGTCGGGATCGCTCGCCGACCAGCCGTGCCAGAACATGATCGGCAGCGCCACCGCGGCGAACGTCCACAGGGCGGGCAGCAGGCGCCGGATGCGCGACCACACCGCCTTGCGCGCGCCCGACTTCGCCAGCGACGCGGCCATCAGCGAACCGGCGATGGCGAACATGACGCCCATGGCGGGCAGCACATAGGTCAGCCAGGCCCAGCCGAACGCGTGGTAGACGACGACGCGCACGATGGCGAGTGCACGCAGAGTGTCGATGTAGCGGTTGCGCGGGGGCTTGGCGACCGGTGGCGCCGCAGCCGTGGGCACGCCCGCGACGGGTGTTGCAGTCATGGTTGGGCCTCCGCCACGGGGTCGTGAACACACAGCTCTCGTACACGATCATGGCGATGACCTGCGCGTAAACCGTCGAACGCCGTACGACGGCGGCCCGTCCGGTCAGCTCGGTCCAGCCGTCCGGTGGCGTGTTTCCAGATCTCTCGACGCACGCCGCACCCGGTCACTCAGAGTGAAATGTCGGTGACTTCGCGGCTGCGGGCTAAAAACTGTCGTACCCCAGGGCTAACTTGAGCGATGAGTTACCGACGGCCGTCCGGTCCTATGGTTGAGGAGGATTCAACGATGACGACATTTCTGACTGCCGCCCGAGCCGAAGCCCTGTTCACGAGCCAGTTCGCCACGGGCAGCCGCCCCTCGTTCCAGGCGGTCGACGACGCCATCCGCATAGCCGTGCGTAATCATCACGGCGTCCGGGGTTGTGCCGCCGACGTCGCCGGCGAGTACGGCGACCACCCCGAGATCGCGGCCCCTCGCATGCGCTGGGCCCGCCGCCTGGTCGAGGAGCTGTACGCCGCCCGTCCCGGCCACCGCCGCGACCGCTGGGCCCTGGTCGCCTGACTCAGCGACGGCGGGGCGTCACCAGCCCCGACTCGTAGGCCCATACCACCAGTTGCGCCCGGTCGCGGCAGTGCAGCTTGGTCATCGCCCGGTTGACGTGCGTCTTCGCGGTCAGCGGGCTGATCACCATCCGGTCCGCGATCTCGTCGTTGGTCAGGCCGCGGGCCACCAGCCCGGCGACCTCCTGCTCGCGGGCGGTCAGCACCTCCCGCCCGGCGGTCGGCTGATCCGGCGGCCGGCTGCTGACGAACTCGCTGATCAGCGTCCGGGTCACCGCCGGGGCGAGCAGCGCGTCGCCGCGGGCCACGACCGCCACGGCCTGGAGCAGGTCGGCCGGGTCGGCGTCCTTGAGCAGGAAGCCGCTGGCCCCGGCACGCAGGGCGGCGAAGACGTACTCGTCGAGCCCGTAGTTGGTGAGCATGAGCACCCGCACCCCACCCAGCCCCGGATCGGCCGCGATCCGCGCGGTGGCCTCGATGCCGTCGAGCCCCGGCATCTGCACGTCCATCAGCACGACGTCGGGCTTCAGCTCCCGGGCGAGTTGCACCGCGCCCGCCCCGTCGGACGCCTCGCCGACCACCTCCAGGTCGTCCTCAGCCCCGAGCAACGCCCGAAACCCGGCCCGCATCAACGCCTGATCATCCGCCAGCACCACCCGGATCACCCCGCACCACCCCAGATCTCCCGGCCGACACCGCCGCCACCCGCGGGCCGCACCCGGATCACGCCGCACCGACCCCGACGCCCGCGCGCAGCCCCACGGCCGTCCCATGCCGTCCCGCGTCACCCACGCGCAGACCCATGGTCATACCGCGCCGTCCCGCATCTCCCCCGCGCGGCGCCATGGTCGTACCGAGCCGTCCTGCTTCTCGCGCGCGGCGCCATGGTCATGCCGAGCCGTCCCGCTTCTCGCGCGCAGCGCCCTGGTCATGCCGCGCCGTCCAGCGGGAAGGTCGCCCGGACCGCGAAGCCGCCGCCGTCGTGACGGTCGGCCTGGAGCGTGCCGCCCAGACCGGTGACCCGTTCCCGCATGCCGCGCAGCCCCACGCCCGGCGTCACCGGGCGGTCGGCCGGGGCCCGGCCGTCGTCGATCACCGAGACGATGAGCCGGGCCGGCGCGTAGTCGACGTGCACCTCGGCACTGGCCTCCCCGGCGTGGCGGGCGATGTTGGTGAGCGCCTCCTGCACGACGCGATAGCCGGCCTGATCCACCTCGACCGGCAGGTCCGCGGGACAGCCGGTGACGGTCAGCTGCACGGGAACGCCGGCTGCCCGGGTGCGTTCGGCCAGCTCGGCCACCCGCTCCAGCCCGGCCCGGCCCAGCTCGGAAGGCGCCCGCAGCACCTCCAGGGTCTCGCGCAGCTCGCGCATCGCAGCGCCGCCCGCCTCCTGGATCGCCAGCAGCGCGGCGGGCGGCTCCTCGCCGCGCTTGCGGGCCAGGTGCACGGCGATCCCGGCCTGCACCTTGATCACCGAGATGCTGTGGGTCAGCGAGTCGTGCAGGTCGCGGGCGATGCGCAGGCGTTCCTCGCCGGCCCGGCGCAGCGCCACCTCCTCGCGCGTGCGTTCGGCGTCGGCCGCCCGCTGCTCGACCTGCTCCAGGTAGGCCCGCCGTTGCCGCGCGACCAGCCCGGCCACGTTGGCCGCCACGAACCAGCCCAGCAGCAGCGTGGTGCGTTCCACGGTCTGCTGGCCCGGCCGGCCGTCGGGGACGGTCGAGACGTCGTACGCCAGAAAGCCCCCGAGGAACACGAGGCTGGTCAGCGCGGCGGCCGCCCGATGACCCCGCCACGCGGCGATGTAGACGGTGCCGAGGACGGCGAAGGCGGCTGACACGCCGGCGTGCACGCGCACGTGCAGGGTGAGCATGGTCCCGGCCACCACGAGCAGCGCGGGCACGGGGAAGCGCCGGCACACGGCCAGCGCCGCCGCCATGACCAGGACGAGCACGACGTCGGCCGCTCCCACCGGATCGGCGTCCGGTGCGAGCGCGGCGTTGCCCAGCAGGAAACCGCCGAGCACGACGCCGCCGAGGATGTACGGCAGATCGGGGCGCACGTTCGCACTCTAGGACGGCGGGCCCGCGTGCGGCGTCCCACCGATGCGGTAGATCCGGCGTACCACCGGCGCGGTACCCGGCCCACCCCAAGTGTCTACTGCGGCAGGACGCTTTCCCGGCCGGCCCGGCCGAGCATCGAGTCCCATGACATACCGCTTCTTCACCCCGTCGATCTCCAGGGCCGTGACCGGCCGCACGGCCGAGGTCTACCGGCAACTGCGGGAGGACTTCCTCGGACCGTTGCCCACCTTCCAAGCCCTCTCGGCCGATCCGCCGATCCTTGCGGCGACCTGGGCGCTGATGCGCGAGGCATTGCTCGCCGGCGGCGCGTCCCGGGTCGAACGGGAACTGGTGGCGTCGGTGGTGTCCCGCGCGAACCGCTGCCGGTTCTGCGTCGACGCCCACGTGACGCTGCTGCACGCGCTCGGCGAGCACGGACTGGCCGAGGTGATCGCGCGGGGCGACCCACCACCCCGGCCCCGGCACGCGACGCTCGCCGGCTGGGCCGCGGACAGCCGGCACCCCCGCGCCACGAGGTGGACGAGCCCGTACTGCCCCGAGCTCACCGGTACGCTGCTCGCCTTCCACTTCATCAACCGGGTCGTCTCGGCCCTGCTGGCGCCGGACCTGCTGCCGGGCGGCCTGCAGCGATTCCCGGCGGTGCGGTCGGCCGGGGGGCGGTTCTACGCCCGGACCGTACGGGAACCGAAGGAACCCGGCCGGAGCCTGGCGCTGCTGGAGACCGGCGGCGCAGCGCCCGCGTGGGCCGGGGACAGTCCGGTCGGGGTGGCCTACGCGGCGCTCCGGTCGGCCGCCGCGCAGGGCGGCGAACTGTTGAGCGACGCCGCCCGCGAGACCATCACGGCCACCGTGACCTGGGAGGACGGCCGGCACCCGAACCGGCCCACCGAGTGGGCCACCGACCTGGTCCGCGAATTGCCGGGCCGCGACCGGGTGGGCGCCCGCATCGGCCTGCTGGCCGCTTTCGCCCCGGCCGCGATCAGCCCCGGCGACGTCGCGCTGTGGCGCCTCTCCCACCCCGCCGACGCCGACCTCGTACGACTGGTGGCGTACGGCGCCCTCACGGCCACCGACCACGTGGCCCGGTCCCTCGACCCGCTCCGGAGGCCGTGATGCGCCGGGCGTTCGTCGTCGTCAGCACCGTCACCCTGATCGTCTTCGCCTTCCAGTTCGTGTTCGCGGCGGTCGGCGCCTTCACCGAACCGTCGAGCGACAGCGCGTACGCGTTGCACCGCATCACCGGCATGGCCGTGATCCCGGCCCTGACGCTGCTGACCACGCTGGTCGCCGTGCTGGCCAAGGCGCCCGGCCGGCTGGTCGGCCTGGCGATCCTGCCACTCGGCCTGAACCTGCTGCAGGCGCTGCTGGCCGCCCTGCCGTCAGCGTTCGCCGACGAGTCGGGCAGTAGCACGGCGGTCAGCCTGATCTTCGGCGCCCTGCACGCCGTCAACGGCATCATCGCCGTCCACGTGGTCGTCCGCGTGGTCCGCGGCGCCAGCCGCCTCGCCGCGGCCGGCCCTTCGGAACCACCGACCGGCGCCTCCGAACCCGCATCACCCGGCACTATGGAACGTGCGTCGCCCGCCGCTGCCGTGGGTATTTCGCCCAGCACCTCCGACCCCGCGTCACCCGGCGCATCCCCCGACGCTTCCCGGCCCGCGTCGCTCGGACCGGCGTCGCCCCGCACCTCCGAAGCCGCGTCACCCGGCGCATCCCGACCCGCGTCGCTCGGACCGGCGCCGCCCGGCGCCTCCGAACCCGCGTCGTTCCGGGGGACCGGGAGGGGTGAGGCGACATGACAACCCACACCGTCGTTACCGCCGGCCTCGTCCAAGCGGTCATCGCGGCCGCCAGACGCCGCCGGCCGACGATCGGCATGACGTTCCTCGCACCGGGTCCGCCGGTCGGCCCCGGGGCCCGCACAACGGCCCCACCCGTCCGCCGCACCGTTTCCCGGACGGCTGAGACGCGATGACGACGGGGTCGATCATTGCCGCCGACCTGGTGATCGCGGTGCTCGCGGCGGCCGGGTGGCTCGGCGGCGGGGCGGCGGCGAGCACGGGGCGCCGCCGCCTCGCGACCGGGCTCGCCGTCCTCGCGCTCGTCGCCACGCTGGCCCGCGCGGCCACGACGGTCGCGCTGGCCCGGGCCGGGTGGTGGTTCGCGGCGGAGAAGGTCGTGATCGCCGCGCCGCTGTCCCTGGCCGCGGTGGTGGTCGGCGCCCGGCGTACCCCGATGGCGTTCCTCTTCGCGGGCTTCGCCACCACCGGGGCGGTGCTCGTCACGGTCCTGCACGGCTATCCCGTGTCGGCGGCCGCCGCGCTCCTCACGGTGGCCGGAGTAGCAGCGGCAACGGCCGTGGCGTGGCGTTTCCTGCACCGCCGAACACCCCGTTCAGGCGTGGTCGTGGCGGTGGCGGCCCTCGTCGCCGGCACCGCATTCGCCGTGACCCCGCCCACCGCACCCGCGCCGCCCCACCGCCACGAGCCCGTCGCCGGCCGCAGCCCGGGCGAGCCGGCGAAGCGTTTCACCCTGACCGCCGGGACGATCCACGGAGCGTGGGCGTTCAACGGACAGGTGCCCGGCCCCGAACTGGCCGTCACGGCCGGCGACGTTCTCGAGGTGACACTGCGCAACCGCGACATCGAACGCGGTGTCACGCTGCATTGGCACGGCTACGACGTCCCCAACGACCAGGACGGCGTGCCCGGCATGACGCAGGACGCGGTGCGGCCCGGCGAGCAATTCGTCTACCGGTTCCTCGCCGATCAGCCCGGAACCTATTGGTACCACACGCATTCCGCGTCCGACATCGGCGTGCGCCGGGGCCTGTACGGCGTACTCGTGGTCCGTCCGGGCCCCTCGGGTACTGGCTGCGACCTCGTCGCGCCCGCCGCCTCACTTCGCCAAGGTGCTGGGCCGCAGGCACCGGGTGACCGGCAACCGGGGCCATCGGAAGCCGCGGCGAGCGACCGGGCGTGTCTCGACGTCACCGTGCCCGTTCACACGCTGGACGGTCGCTTGCTGCCGAACCCGACGACTGTGCCGGCCGCCGCGGGCACGCCCGTCCGCCTGCGCTTGATCAACACCGACAGCACGACCCACCGGTACGCGGTCTCCGGCGCGCCGTTCCGCGTGGTCGCCATCGACGGCGTCGACCTGGCCGGCCCCACGCCCCTGGAGAACACGGCCCTGATGATCCCCGCCGGCGGCCGCTTCGACGTGCTCGCCACGGCACCGGCGGCGCTCTTCGTCGACGGCCGCCTGGTCCACTCGACCGGCCCGGCGGCATCATTCGCCGACAGCCGCCCGGCTCCGTCGACCGGCCAAGACCTCGCGAAGCTCAGCGCCTGGCCCGTGCTCGACCCGCTCACCTACGGCACAACCGCACCCGCACCCTGGTCGCGGATCGACCGTTCCCTGACCCTGGTCCTGGATCGTGGCGTCGACCTGCACGGCCTGCTCCCCCGTTATGCCCACACGGTGAACGGGGCCGCCGACCCCGACATCCCGGCCCAGGTCGTCCGGCGCGACGAGATCGTCAAGCTGACCGTCGTCAACCGCTCCCTGGCGGTGCACCCCTGGCACCTGCACGGCCACCATGTGCTGGTGCTCTCCCGCAACGGCAAGCCGGCATCCGGCAGCCCGCTCTGGCTGGACTCGTTCGACGTCCGTACCGGCGAGGTGTGGGAGGTCGCCTTCCGGGCCGACAACCCCGGCATGTGGGCCAACCACTGCCACAACCTCCCCCACGCCGAGGCAGGCATGACGCTGCACCTGATGTATTCGTAGGGCCGCGCACACGAGGACTCGCGGTTGCCGCTCAAGCGGACGGGGTAAGCTTGCTACTCGCCAGTAACAACGGTGGAGGTGACATGCTCAGCTCGCGTTTGCAAGAAGTGCTCGACGGCCGGTGGGCCCACGTCCGCAAGTCGGCCCGCGCCGAACTCGCCGGGGACAAGTTCGTGGCCGTGCCCGGTGAGACGATCGACCAGGCGCGCGAACGCGTCACCCGGCTGCTGCGGGAGCTGCCGGCCGATCCCGGCGTCGCCGCGGGCTTCCCGATCGAGTACGGCGGTCAGTCCGACCCCGGCGGCTCGGTGGTCGCGGCCGAGATGCTCGCCCAGATCGACCTGTCGCTGATGGTGAAGGCCGGCGTGCAGTGGGGGCTGTTCGGCGGCGCCGTGGTCGCGCTGGGCACCGAGCACCACTACGACCGCTACCTCCGGGACATCATCTCGGCCGATCTGCTCGGCTGTTTCGCCATGACCGAGACCGGGCACGGCTCCGACGTGCAGCAGCTGCGCACCACCTGCGTGTACGACCCGGCGACGCAGACGTTCGACCTGCACACACCGCACGAGGCGGCCCGCAAGGACTACATCGGCAACGCCGCGCGGGACGGGCGCATGGCCGTCGTCTTCGCTCAGCTCGTCACGGGTGGCCGGAGTTACGGCGTACACGCCTGGCTGGTGCCGATCCGCGACGACGAGGGCAACCCCCTGCCCGGCGTGACGATCGGCGACGACGGGCACAAGGCCGGCCTGCTCGGCGTCGACAACGGGCGTCTCTCCTTCGACCACGTCACCGTGCCGCGTGACATGCTGCTCGACCGCTACGGCCAGGTCGCGCCGGACGGCGCCTACTCGAGCTCGATCGACAACGACGTCCGCCGCTTCTTCACCATGCTCGGCACCCTGGTCCGCGGCCGCGTGGTCGTCGGTGGCTCGGCCGCGAACGCCGCCAAGAGCGCGCTGACCATCGCCGTCCGCTACGGCGAGTCCCGCCGCCAGTTCACCGCCCCCGGCGAGACCCGGGAGATCGCGCTCAACGACTACCTGGCCCACCAGCGCGTCCTCGGGATCAACCTGGCCCACGCGTACGCGCTGCACTTCGCCCAGGACGAGCTCGTGTCCACGCTGCACGAGGCGCAGACCGCCGACAGCCCGGCCGGCGAGCACCAGCAACGCGAGCTCGAGTCCCGGGCCGCCGGTCTGAAGGCGGCCCAGACCTGGCACGCGACCCGGGCGATCCAGGCCGCCCGCGAGGCGTGCGGCGGCGCCGGCTACCTGGCCGAGAACCGGCTGCCCGGCCTCAAGGCCGACACCGACGTGTTCACGACGTTCGAGGGCGACAACACCGTGCTGTTGCAGCTGGTCGCCAAGGGCCTGCTCACCGGCTACCGGGATGCCTTCGGCTCGCTGGACGGCTGGGGCCGCGCCACCTTCGTGGCCGAGCAGGTGCGGTCCCTGGTGCTGGAGCGTACCGCGGCCCGAGGCCTGATCCAGCGGCTGATCGACGCCGTCCCCGGCCGTGACGAGGAGGTCGCGCTGACCGACCGCGGCTGGCATCTGGCCCTCTTCGAGGACCGCGAGAAGCACCTGCTGGAAGGGGCAGTGCGACGGTTGCGCAACGGCGCCGCCCAGAAGAAGGCCCGCCAGTTCGACATCTTCAACGACGTGCAGGACCACGTGCTCGAGACGGCCCGCGCCCACATCGACCGCATCGTGCTCGAGGCCTTCGTGGCCGGCATCGACCGCACGGCCGACGACGAGGCCCGAGCGCTGCTCGCCAAGGTCGCCGACCTGTACGCCCTGAGCACCATCGAGGCCAACAAGGGCTGGTACCTGGAACATCAGCGCCTGATGCCCGCCCGTTCCAAGGCGGTCACCGCCATGGTCAACGACCTGCTGCGCCAGCTGCGCCCGCACTTCACCACCCTGGTCGACGCCTTCGCCATCCCCGACGAGTGGCTCGACGCCGCGATCCTGCGCGAGGAGCCCGCCCGCCAGACCACGATGGCCGAACACGACGTCGCCGGCCGCTGACGCCACGGCGGCACGCCACCGTCAGCTCGACACGCTGACCCCGGGCAAAACGCCGTCGGCTCGACGCGCTGGAGGCGAGCGGCACGCCACCGTCAGCTCGACACGCTGACGCCCGGTAGCACGCCGCCGTCGGCTGGACGCGATTCCGGTGGCGGCGCGGCCTCGATGCCCGCGCCGCCACCGGAGGATCAGGCGCCGTCCCCGTTGGCGCCGCGGCCGTTGGCCCAGTTGCGGGCGCCGCGCGCGGCCGAACCCACCAGGTCGGCTGCCCCGCCCGCGGCCTTGCGGGCGAAGGTGACCAGCGGATCGGGCGAGTCGCGGAACGAGTCGCGGTAGCTGGCCGCCGCGGCCTTCACGTCCGCGGTCACCGACGCGTCACGGTCGTCGTCGCGACGCGGATAGTCACCGCCGAGGATCCGGCCGTAGTCGCCCGAGTCGACCCACTTCTGCAGTTCGGCGGCGCGCGCCACCGGCACCGGCTCGCCGCTGAACGCGGTCATGCCGATCTTGTGGATGCTGTCGCGCAGGTCGCCGCCGCCCTCGTACTCCGCGGCCTGCTCGAGGAAGGCCGCGGTGTCGATCTGCGACAGGTCGCCCCCGCCCGCCTGCTTCATGAACAGCCGCAGCGAGGCCGCGGGGTCCTGCGCGGCGAGCAGCCCGGCCCGGTCGGCCGACAGCTCCGCCTTGCGCCACCACTCGTACATCGCGGCGATGATCGCCCGCAGCGCGATCGCGCCGACCGGCAGCCAGCTGACGCTGGTCACCCACCGGGTCAGCAGCGTCATGATCGTCTGGTAGACGGCGTGGCCGCTGCGCACGTGGCCGATCTCGCGGCCGAGCAGGGTGCGCAGCTCGTCGTCGTCCAGCTTCTCGACCGCGCCCGTGCTGATCACGATGAACGGACGGTCCATGCCGATCGCCTTGCTCGTGATGAACGGCGACTGGCTCACGTACACCTCGGGCCGCTCGGTGACGTCGAGCGAGTCGGCGGCCTCGGCGAAGAGCCCGTGCACGCGTGGGTACTGCCGGTGGTCGACCCGGATCGCACCGGCCAGATACGACAGGCGGAACCCCCGCTCGTTCCACATGCCGAACAGGCCGCGCACCACATCGTCGAAACCACGCAGCTCGCGCAGGGCGGTCAGCGCGCCCCGGTCGGCCGGATGCTCCCAGGCCCGCGAGCTGATGCCGGTCAGGGCGACCCGCTGCCGCGCCGGCCGGTTGTCATCCTCGATGGTCATCTGATTCTCCCGTCTGAAGTTCCGAGGACGATAGTCCCCGATCTGTCCCGCGGGCACATCCGGCCGAGGACCCGGTTCGTGGCGGCGGAAACTGCGACTTTCGGCCGATGTCAGCCAGTGCTTCGGTACTGGCGGTAACCAGTACCGAAGTAGCTCCCGCGCCGCCGGCGGGCCCGGCAGAATTTCTTCAGCAAGGCCGATGAGTCCGCGAGCCGACGGGAGTCCTAGGGGCATGACTGCAGAGACGCACACCATCACCACCCCCGGCGCCGAGATCACGTACGACGTCCGTCCGGGCGCCGGCCCTGCCCTGCTGCTGGTCGGCTCGCCGATGGATGCGACCGGTTTCGGCACGCTGGCCGGGCATTTCGCCGACCGCAAGGTGGTCACCTACGACCCGCGCGGGATCGGCCGCAGCAAGCTCACCGGCGGCCAGAGCGTCACCACCCCCGAAGAGCACGCCGACGACCTGAGCCGGGTCATCGACGCCGTCGGCGGCGGCGCGGTCGACGTCTTCGCCTCCAGCGGCGGCGCGGTCAACGCGCTCGCGCTGGTCGCCGCCCACCCCGACCAGGTCCGCACCCTGGTCGCGCATGAGCCGCCAATCATCCCGGTGCTGCCCGACCGCGAGAACGCGTCGGCCGCCACCAAGGGCATCGCCGAGCTCTACCAGCGCGCGGGCATGGGCCCGGCGATGGTCAAGTTCATCCTGATGACCAGCCACAAGGGCGAGGTCCCGCCCGGCTGGATCGACCAGCCCGGCCCCGGCCCGGCCGATTTCGGCCTGCCCGCCGAGGACGACGGGTCCCGCGGCGACGTCCTCCTCGAGCAGAATCTGATCTCCTGCACGCATTACGAGCCCGACTTCGCGGCCCTTCGCGCCGCCTCCACTCGCATCGTGATCGGCGTGGGCGAGGAATCGGCCGACGAGCTGGCCCACCGCGGCGGCGAGGGTGTGGCGGCCGGGCTGGGCATCGAGCCGGTGCGGTTCCCCAGCCACCACGGCGGTTTCCTCGGCGGCGAGTACGGCCAGCAGGGCGACCCCGACAACTTCGCGGCCACCCTGCGCAAGGTGCTCGACGAGCAGGCGTGACCGTGCGCCTGCCCTGGCCGGTGAAGAAGAACGGGGGGCCAGGGCAGGCAATACGGTCAGCGCGGGCCGTCAGCGACGGGCGCGGGCCAGGGTGTCGCGCAGGGTGTAGTACGCCGGCTTCTTGCTGAAGTCGTCCCACATCACGGTGGCGGCGCCCTCGGACGGGAAGAAGACCGGCACCCACGAGTACTTGTCGGTGAAGCCCCAGATCGTGAACGAGTTGCAGTCGTCGACCGCGAGGCAGGCGTCGAGCACGGTCTTGTAGTACGAAGCCTGCGTCTGCAACTGCTCGGCGGTGGGCACGCCGCCCTCGGGCAGGTCCATGCGCACGTCGAGCTCGGTGATCGCGGTCTTGAGGCCGAGGTCGTCGAAGCGCTGCAGCACGCCGGCCAGCTGGTCGGGCGCGCCGTAGCGCATGCTCAGGTGGGCCTGGGAGGCGAAGCCGTGCAGCGGGACGCGCTGCGCCAGCAACTCCTTGGCCAGCGTCTCGTACGCGTCGACCTTGACCCCGGGCCACTCGACGCCGTAGTCGTTCAGGAAGAGCTGCGCCCTCGGGTCGGCCTGGTGCGCCCAGCGGAACGCGTCGGCGACGATGCCCGGGCCCAGCTCACGGATGAAGATGTTCTCCTGGCGGTACTCGCCGTTCTCATTGAAGATCTCGTTCGCCACATCCCACTGCTGGATCTTGCCCCGGTAGCGGCCGACCACGGTGAAGATGTGCTTCTTGAGGATCGAGCGCAGTTCCGCCTTGGTGAACGTGCCCTCGGTGAGCCACGCCGGGTTCTGGCTGTGCCACAGCAGTGTGTGACCGCGGACGACCTGGCCGTTCTCGCGCGCGAAGCGGACGATCGCGTCGGCCGGGCCGAAGTTGTAGCGGTTGCGCTCCGGGTGGATGAACTCCCACTTCATCTGGTTCTCGGGCGAGGCGGAGTTGAACTCCCGGGCCAGCACTTTCCGGTACGGCTTGTCGAAGGTGAACGGGTCGGGATACGGCTGATCGACGTGGTGACCGCCGCCGGCGACCGCGGTGCCGATCCGCAAGTCTCGGGGAGCAACCGAGCGAAGCGACTTGGCGTGCGGATGGGCCTGCACCGGCTGAATGACAAAACTGAGAGTCGCCGTGGTGGCGAGGACGGCCACCACGGCCCGGGCTGCGGTTCTCATCAAGGACTCCTTCGAGGAACGATCGGTGGATGTCGCACCCGTAACTTCCGGAGGATCCTCGAAACTTATGCGCCGCAGCGGAGTCCGTCAATCTCTGCCGGCGGAAAGACCGGCAGGACGCCGCAGCTCGCGGACGATCGTCGTGCCGCTCTCGCCCTCGGCCTCCGCGTCGCGGACCTCCCGCGCGACCTCCTCGAAGCCGGCCTTGACCGCCACCGCGCCCGACGCCTTGTTGGCCTCGTCGTGCTTGATCGCGACCCGTTCGATCCCGGGCAGCGTCAGGGCGACCCGGCTGAGCGCCCGCACGGCCGTGGTCATGTAGCCGCGGCCGGCGAACGGCGTGCTGGTCCAGTAGCCGATCTCGAGCACGCCCGGCCCCATCCGGGTCATCAGCCCGATCGATCCGGCCAGCTCGCCGACCGTCGTGAAGATCGCGTAGTTGTACTGCGTCCCGTCGTCCCAGCCGGCCCGCGACCGGGCGATGTAGTCGCGCGATTCCTCGAGGCCGTACCCATCGGTGGCCCACGGCAGGAATTGCCGCAGCTCAGGCAGCGAATCCCGGACGGCGTCGGTGGCCGCGGGGGCCCACTCGGCCGCCCAGCGCTTGAGCACCAGCTCACCGGCATTGATCATCTCTGGCGGTTCCATGGCGAAGAGCCTTCCCCGCCCCCGGCGGCACGGCAAATCCTTTCCGGCACCACCCGGCCGGGCCGGAAAAGACACATAAACGCAGCGCTATGGGTGGGCCGCCAGGCGCGGCGGCTGGCCCGAGCCGGGTAGGTTTGCGTGCCGTGGCTGATCACCTTCGTCCCGGCGACCCCTCGTACATCGGCCGTTACCGGACGCTGTCGCGCCTCGGCGAGGGCGGCATGGGTTCCGTCTTCCTGGCCGAGGCGCCGGGCGGGCGGCTCGTGGCCGTCAAGGTCATCCGGCCCGAGTACGCCCATGAGGAGGAGTTCCGGGCCCGGTTCCGCAGCGAGGTCAGCCGGGCCCGCGAGGTGCCGCCCTTCTGCACGGCCGAGGTGCTCGACGCCGACCCCGACAGCATCACGCCGTACCTGGTCGTCGAGTATGTGGACGGCCCGAGCCTGACCGAGGTCGTGGCCGAGAACGGGCCGTTGACGGGCGGCAGCCTGCACGGCGTAGCTGTCGGTGTGGCCGCCGCGCTCGCCGCCATCCACGGAGCCGGGGTGATCCACCGCGATCTCAAGCCCCGCAACGTGCTGTTCGCGCTCGGCACCCCCAAGGTCATCGACTTCGGGATCGCCCGGCCGCTCGAGGCGACCAGCTACCACACCCGGCCCGACGTGGTGGTCGGCACGCTGGCGTACATGGCTCCGGAGCGTCTCGACCCGGACAGCGAACGGCTGCTCACGCCCGCGGTCGACGTGTTCGCCTGGGGCGGGGTCGTGGCGTACGCCGGCACCGGCCGCACCCCGTTCGGCGGCGACAGCCCGGCCGTGACCGCGGCCCGGATCCTCACCCAGCCACCCAGGGTCGGCGGCCTTCCGCCGTACCTGGCCGAACTGGTGACCGCATCCCTGGAGAAGAACCCCGCCGACCGCCCGACCGCCCCCGAGCTGCTCGACCGCCTCCTCGTCTCCGGTTCGGCCGCCGCTCCCCCGCTCCCGGCCGAGCTGCGCCGCGAGGCCGAGGCAGCGGCCTCGGCCCAACACCAAGCAACAGCCCAACACCAAGCAGCAGCCCAGCACCCGGCCGCAGCCCAGAACCAAGCCGCAGCCCAGCACCCGGCTGCAGCCCAGCACCGTCCGGCTCGGCCCCGAGCGGGCAGAGGCAAGCGCATGGCCGTGGTCGCGACGGCTGTCACGGCCGTGGCAGCCGTCGCCGGCGCCGGCCTGCGCCTGCTGGACGCCGGTGAGCCAACCCCCGCTCCCGAAACACCCGCCGCCACCACCGCCGCCGTCGTCGCCGGCCCGAGCGTCTTCGACTCGCTACGGCAGGCAGCGAGCTTCACTGCCACCCGGACCGAAGACGGGTCCTGCGGCTTCCGCAGCGGCTTGCGGGTGCGCACGACTGGTTCCATGGTGTGCGCCCCGTCCTTCAGCGTGGTCTTTCCACCGAACCAGACCGTCTCGGTGCGCGCGACCTTGGCCGGCGCCCAGTCGTGCGCGACCGTCTGGTTCCGCGCCACCAGAGAGGGCGAGGGCCTGGATTATCTGGCCGACGCCTACCGGTTCGCGCTGTGTCCCGGCGAGCTGAGCCTGAGCAGCACGATCGACGGCCGCGAGACCGTGATCGCCACCGCGAAGCGCACAACCACGACCGGCGCGCCCCACCGGATCCAGCTGAGCGCGAACAACCGGGAGGCGACCGTGTCGGTCGACGGCGAGCGCGTGCTCGCCGGTCCGCTGACCGAGTCCTCCCTCGTCAGCGGGCGTGTGCTGCTCGGCGCCGTCGCCGCGCGAAAGGGCCGGCAGGCCGACGTGACCTTCACCGACGCCCAGCTACGCTCCGGCCCCGACCCCGGCACTCCGGCCGTCCCCGCCTTCGTCTCGGGCGACGCGCAGTTCACGGCGGGCACCTATCTCACGTACGACATCGGGCGGGTGGCGATCGTCGAACCGACCGACTACCTGACCGGAACGGAATACTGCCGCCGCTTCGCCCTGACAACGGCGTCTCCGCAGTGCGCCCGGAAGTATGTGGCGGCGCCGAGCTCGACGCGAGTGACCCTGCCCATTGCCGACAACCGGGTCTACCTCGACTACCGCCAGAACCCGGCCGAGTGCCTCGACCCGCGCACGAACGCCGGAACTTGCGAGGTGAGTTTCGAGGAGTTCGCGACGGTTGTCGCCGAGCCGGACCCCCGCCCGGCTCTGATCACCGTCCGCGGCGGCAAGGTGGTGTCGATCGCGAAGCTCAGCGTCAAGTAAGACCGGCGACCGGCCGGGAGAGGTCGGCCACGATGCGGTCGATCTCGGCCAGCACGTACGCGGCCAGTTCGCGCTGCGCCTTCTCGGCCGCCGGGTCGGTCTCCTCCAGGTCGCCGAGCACCACGATGTTCTCGTCGTTGAGGGTGGCGGCCGGCGCGGTGTAGTTGAAGCTGCCCACGATGACCAGGCGCTCGTCGATGACCATCAGCTTGTGGTGCACCTTGCGGACCCCGTTGCCGGGCGTGTTCTCGTACAGCAGGGCGCCCTTGACCTTGAGTGGCTGGGTGGCCGCCCAGGCCTGGCTGCCCTGGCCGCGATCGAGGATGCCGCGCACCGGGATGCCCGCCTTGAGCAGCCAGAACATCGTGTCGTCGATGCCCGAGGACTGGGCGAAGGTGAACATCGCGAAGTCGACGCGCCGCTCGGCCTTGAGCATCTGCTTCATGATCTCCATCTCCGGACCCTGGTGCGGGGCGAAGATCGGCTTGATCCGGATGCGGCCGAGGCGGAACTCGCGCGGCTTCGGCTCGCGGCGTTCGCGCAGCTCGCCGAAGGTGCCGCTGCGCAGCCGCTCGAACTCGCGCAGGTAGAGCGACGCCGCCGTCTGGCCGTGCAGGACCAGTACGTGATTGAGGTTGTTGCCGTTGTCGTTCGTTCCGGTGTCGGTGAGCGTGAAGTTGGTCGACCCGGTCAGCACGGCCGCGGTCGGCGCGCCCGGGTCCCGCACGATGAACTTCTGGTGGAAGATCTTCGGGTTGAGGTCGGTGACCAGATCGACCCCGGCCCGCAGCAGCGCCGAGTGGATCACCCGATTGTGCTCGTTGTCCCCCGCGAGGCTCCACGGGTCGGCCAGTGGCGGGTCCTCGACCAGGTAGTCGCCCTCGAGGACGATCTGCACGCTGACCTTGCGCGCCTTGGCCGCGAGCACCGCCTCGGCGACCGCCCGCGAGTCCAGCTCCTGCACCGCGATCAGCAACGTGTCGGTCGCCCCGGCGATGAAGTCGCGGATCACCACGTCCAGGTCGTCCGGCCCGCCGAGCACGGCCGGCCCGGCGTAGAACTCCACACTGCCCAGGTCGATGCCCATGCGGTCAGTGTGCGCCCCCCGCACGCCCCGCGGTGTCACCTGGACGACGGGCCGTATCGTTCCCTGGTGACCAAGATCAGGTTCGCCCGGATGCTGACCGAGGTCTTCGCGCCCGGCGTGCTCGTCGCGCTCCTGCTCATGGTCGTCGGCCTCCACGCCGGAAGCTGGTGGGGTGTGGGGGCGGCAGTGTTCACGGCGGGCATTCCCATGGCGTACGTCGTGCGGGGCGTCCGCCGCGGCCGGCTGACCAGTCATCACATTCCCGAGCGGGAGCACCGCCGGGGGCCGCTGCTGTTCGGGCTGGCGTCGGTGCTGGCCGGCACCACCGCGCTGGTGGCGCTCGGCGCGCCGCGGGCACTGCTCGCCCTGCTCGGCGCCGGGATCACCGGCCTCGTCGTCTTCACGGCCGTCACGGCGTACTGGAAGATGTCGATCCACGCCGGGGTGGCCGCCGGAACCGTGGCGGTGCTGGTCGCCGTGTACGGGCCGTTCGCACTGCTCGCCGTGCCGCTGGTGCCGCTGATCGGCTGGTCGCGGCTGGTGCTGAAGGCGCACACGCTCGGGCAGGTCCTCGCCGGGTCGCTGGTCGGCGCCCTCATCGCCGGGACGGTTTTTCCGCTCCTGCGATGATCCTCTCGGTACGATGAGCGCCGTATGTCCGCTGGACGCACGCTTTCCGACGAGCACGTGGCCGCCATCGAGCAGGCGTACGCGCTGATCGAGGCCGCCCAGGGCGAGATGAACGCCGACGAGATCGACGCCGCGGCGCGTTCGATCGCCCACGCCGGCTGGGGCGACGTCGACGTCCTGCTGCACTTCGCCCGCGCGCTCGCCGTACGGGAACTGGGCGAGGACTACATCGCGCACGTGCAGGCGATGGTGCGCTGCGCCACCGGCCTCGGCAGCCCGGCGCTGCTCGCGCTCGCGCTCGGCGCCGGCGCGGGCCATCGGGTGCTGCGGCTCGACTCGGGCGCCACCAGTCCGTTCAACCAGGCCGCGTGCCTGCTCGACAACGCCGACGGGCCGGCCGTGCACCGGGTGGCGGCGCTGATCGAGGTCGGTCAGGTCGCCCACATGTGGGGCTTCTGGAAGATCGCCGTCGACTACCACGACCAGGCCGAACAGGCGCTCGAGACCGACCCCCGCTGGGCCGCGACCACGCGCCGGCAGCAGATCGTCATCGCGATCAACCGGGTCGATCTGGCCCTGGACTGGTGCTGCGCCCAGGCCATGATCGGGGACTGGGAGGGCGCAGCCGACCGGGCCCGGCAGGTCCTGCCCGGCTCGTGCGGCGTGGTCGGCGACGACTGGCCACCCAGCTGGATCCGTCAGTACCACGGCCACCGGCTCGTCCTCGCGGCGCTGGCCGACGCCGAGCCGGAGGACGGTCACGAGGTCGACGAGTCGCTCACCACGCTGGCCCGCGCGATCCGGGCGGTCGACCCGGTCGAGGCCGCCCGCCTCGCCAACGGCCTGCACGAGCAGTTTCCCGAGATGACCCCCGCTAACACCCGGCTGCTGGCGATGAGCCTCGCGGCGCGGCGGCCGGGCACGCCGGACGCGGCGATCCGGTACGGCGACGAACTGGCCCGGCTGCGCTGGAACGACCGCCTCGAGCGGATGGCCGCCATGCGCGACGCCATCGACGCCGAACGCCGGCGCCTCGAACACGAGCAGTTGCGCCGCGACGTCCTCACCGACGACCTGACCGGACTGGCCAACCGGCGCGGCTACCAGGCGTACGTGACCGGGAATCGCGGTGACTCCCAGTACGCCGTCATGATGATCGACGTCGACCACTTCAAGTCGGTCAACGACCGGTTCGGCCACGACGTCGGCGACCTCGTGCTGGCGGCCATCGGCGAGATCCTGGGTGACCTCGTACGGCCGATCGACCTCGCGGCCCGGCTCGGCGGCGACGAGTTCGTGGTGGTGCTGGCAGACGTGACCGCCGACGTCACCCAGGCGCGGGCCCAGGAGGTCGTCGACGCCGTACGCGACCACCCGTGGCCCGCCATCGCGCCCGGCCTCGCCGTGTCGGTGAGCGTGGGCGTGCACCACGGCGGCGCCGACCAGCTGGCGGGGCTGGCCGGCGCCGCCGATCGGCGCCTGTACGAGGCGAAGAGCTCCGGCCGCGGCCGAGTGGTCAGTCGCCCTTCACGTTGACGATCTGGCGCAGCGTGTGCCGCACCTCGACCAGGTCGTCCGCGTCCTGCATGACCACGTCGATCGGCTTGTAGGCGCCCGGGATCTCGTCGAGGAACGCGTCCGTGTCGCGGTACTCGATGCCCTTCATCGCCGTCCGCAGCTGCTCCCGCGTGAAGGTCTTGCGAGCCTTCGACCGCGACAGCTGCCGCCCCGCCCCGTGCGGCGACGAGTTGAGGGCGACCGGGTTGCCCTTGCCGACCACGACGTACGAGGCGTCGCCCATCGACCCCGGGATGAGCCCCGGCCGGCCCTTCTCGGCGTTGATCGCCCCCTTACGCGAGAGCCACACCTTCTTACCGAAGTG
This sequence comes from Paractinoplanes hotanensis, assembly GCF_023717965.1. Classification (NCBI taxonomy): domain Bacteria; kingdom Bacillati; phylum Actinomycetota; class Actinomycetes; order Micromonosporales; family Micromonosporaceae; genus Paractinoplanes; species Paractinoplanes hotanensis. The sequence goes on from NZ_JAMQOL010000001.1 coordinate 243,428, forward strand.
CGTCTCCTGCTCGGTGTAGTTGTGGTGGCACTGCACCCGCTCCAGCTCGCGCACCGGCCCACCGACGAACTCGGCGAAACAGTCCACGACGCGGTCCATCATCTCGTCGCGGTTGGCGAGCGCGAAGTCCTGGGCCCACCGCAGCTCGCGGATGTACGTCCAGAACTCGTCGGTGCCCTCGGCCAGGTAGGCGAGGTCCGGATCGGGCAGATCGATCCACCACCGCTCCATGGCGGCCTTGGCCACCCGGATGTGATGCGTGGCGATCTTGTTGCCCACCCCGCGCGACCCCGAGTGCAGGAACAGCCAGACCTGCCCCTTCTCGTCCGCGGTGACCTCGATGAAGTGGTTGCCCGACCCGAGCGTGCCCAGCTGGAGCTCCCAGTTGCCGGCGTACCGCCCCGGATCGAACCCGGCCTTCTCCGCCTTGCCGGCCAGCTCGTTCAGCCGCTTGCGCGCCGTGCCGCTCACGCTCACGTTGTACGACCCCGCACTCAACGGCACGGCGTTCTCCACGGCCGTACGAAGCTCGGCCAGCCCCGGCTTCAGCTCATCCCGGTGATACTGGGTACGCACCGCCGCCATCCCGCAGCCGATGTCGACCCCCACCGCGGCCGGAATGATCGCCCCCAGGGTCGGAATCACCGACCCGACCGTGGCCCCCTTGCCGAGGTGAGCGTCGGGCATGAGAGCGATGTGCGGGAAGATGAAAGGCAGCCGGGAAGCTTTCTCCGCCTGCCCTCGCGTCTCGGCCTCCAGCAGGCTGGCCCAGTTCACCAGACGCCCGTTGATCTTCTCCATCACCTCTGCTCCTTCCCGTTCGGCCCCGTCACGCTAGCCGCCCAAGATCGGCCACCGCCTCCGATTTACGCTTCCCGGGTGACGGACGCGCTGATCTTCGACTTCGACGGACTGCTCATGGACACCGAGTCGACGCTGCTGGAGAGCTGGCGCTACGAGTGGCGGCAACACGGGTTGGACCTGGCCGTCGAGGGCTTCTTCGCCGACCACGGCGGCGATGTGAACGAGCAGCGGTACGCGCGTCTGGCGGCTGCCGTGGGCGTGAGCTACGACCGTGCCCTCAGTCATTCCCGGCGTACGGCTTATCGGGAGAAGTTGCATGCCGGGCTGGAGCCCGCGCCGGGGATCCGGGACTGGATCGAGCAGGCGGCCGGGCTGCGGCTGGCCGTGGCGAGCAGTTCGCACGTCGACTGGGTGCGCGGAAATCTGGGGCGCGTGGGCCTGCTGGACGCGTTCGAGGTGATCGCCGGCGGAAACGAGGTGGCCGGCCACAAGCCCGACCCGGCGGTGTACCGGCTCGCGCTCGAACGGCTGGGTATCGGACCGGAGCACGCGGTCGCCTTCGAGGACACGCCGCACGGTGTGGCGGCGGCGCAGGCGGCCGGGCTGCGATGTGTGGCCGTTCCGAACGCGTTCACGCCCGTCACCCGCTTCGCCACGGCCGATCTGGTGCTGGCCGGCGCGGCCGGGAATCCACTGCGGACGGTCCTCGGCAAACTGTCGTAGCCGGCCTGTGTACTGTGCGCGCCTGTGCGAGAGAAGTTTCAGACGAAGGCATTCGACGTGGTGGCCCCTCTCCTCCAGCCGGACGAGCGGCCGATAACGGCGACGCGGGCGCTGGCCGGGTCGTTCACGGCCAGCCGGGCCGGCACGACGGTCGCCATGGGACTCAAGAATCAAGCGGGCGGGGCGTTGGTGGGCGCGATCCTCACCTCGGCCACCAGCAAGCAGTTCGTGGTGGTGACCACCGCGCGCGTGATCTTCCTGCCCCAGACGTTCATGGGCGGACCGGGCGCCGGCGTGCTGGGGCAGATTCCGCGCGACCAGGTGACGCTGGCCGAAGCCAAGCTCGGCGTGGTCAGCCTGATCCGCATCGCGTTCGGTGACGGGGGCGACGGGATCTCGTTGACGTTCCCCCGGATCGACAAGAAGAACGCCCGGGCCCTGGCCGACGCGCTCCGCGAGAAGCCGGCCGGCTGACGTTTCGCGGGAGGGGCCAGGCAGGGGACCCGGCCCCTCCCGCTTTATGGGGTGGGCAAAGCCTTGCGGGGTGGCTTCACGGGGTGGCTTTACGGCGTGGCGAAGCGCAGGATCCGGTCGTCGCCGTCACGGACGTCGCCGCGGCCGTCGGTGTTCGACGTCGTGAGCCACAACGAACCGTCCGGGGCGACCGCGACCGTACGCAGGCGACCGTACTCGTTCGTGAGGAGCGCCGCGGGTGTGCCCAGGCCGTCGCCCTCGATCGGGACGGTCCACAGGCGTTCGCCGCGCAGAGCGGCCACGTACAGGGTGTCGCCCGCGATCGCCAAGCCGGACGGTGAGGCGTCGCTCGTCGGCCACGTGACCAGCGGATTCGTGAAGCGGCCGCCGTCGGTGCCGCCCTCCCCCTCGACCTCGGGCCAGCCGTAGTTCCGGCCGGGCTCGATGAGGTTGACCTCGTCGAGGTCGTTCTGCCCGAACTCGGTGGCGAACAAGCGGTCGTCGCCGTCCCAGGCCAGGCCCTGAACGTTGCGGTGGCCGAGACTGTAGACCGGCGAACCGGCAGTCGGGTTGCCCGGAGCCGGTTCCCCCTCCGGGGTCAGCCGCAGAATCTTGCCGTTCGGGCTGGCCGGATCCTGCGAGTCGCCCGTCTCCCCGGCGTCCCCGGTGCCGACGTAGAGCAGACCGTCCGGCCCGAAAGCGATGCGGCCGCCGTTGTGGAAGCCGGCCTTGGCGATACCGTCGAACACAACTTCGGGCGCGCTCTCATTGCCGAGCCGGAAGCGCACAATCCGATTGTCGTCGGCGGCGGTGAAGTACGCGTAGACCCACTCGCCCCGGGCGGCGATCCCCAGCAGCCCGCCCTCGCCCGAGGCGGCGACGCCCGGAACCTCGTACACCGGCTGGGGTTCGCCCTCACCCGTGACCCGCAGGATGCGGCCGGAGTCGCGCTCGGCGATCAACGCGTCGCCCCCGGACAGGAAGGCCAGGCCCCACGGCACGTCGATGCCCGTGGCAATCTCTTCCGCGGCGCCGAGCGCGCCACCGCCGCTGCCACCCCCGGATGCGCCGGGCTGAGGACTCCGGGCGGGTTGGTCGGCCGGCTCGGCCGTGCCGCACGCGGCGAGGACGAACAGCGTGGCGGCCAGGGCGGCGAGTGCTCGCAAGATGATGCCTCCGTCGTCGGGATCTCCATACTGCTGCCACCCGGCGAAACTCCACCGAAAGACAGCCGTGCCTACGCAGACGCCCCGAGCGCCGAACGGGTTCCGCCGACCGCAAGCCTCCCGTCACGCCCGGGCTTCAGCCGGCGACCGTGCACATCTTGCGGCCGAGCCACGGATCGGGTCCCTGCTCGTTGATCAAGACATGACTCGCTCACGAGCCGCCGTCTCGGCTGCCGCGCTGGCTCTCGGTCTCGCTCTGTCGGGGGCCCTCCCCCTCCCCTCCACCGATTCGCTGCTCGCCCCACAGCCTGCATCCGCCCACGCTGCCGCGCCGCATGCTGCCGGGCCGCATGCTGCGGCTGCGGACCCGGCTGGGATCGGGCAGGCGATCGACGACATCCTGGCTGATCCGGTGCTGGCGGGATCACAGGTCGGTGTCGTGGTCGCCGACGCCGGCACGGGGGCGACGCTCCTGGATCGCGGGGGCGCGCGCCGGCTGCTGCCCGCGTCGAACGCCAAGCTGTTCACCTCGGCCGCGGCCCTGGCGATCCTCGGCCCGGGGCATCGGTTCGCCACCGAGGCCAGGGCTCTCGGCGTACGGTGGGACGCGTCACTGGCCGGCGACCTCTACCTGCGGGGCGAGGGCGATCCGGCGCTCACCCCGGCCGGGCTCGACGCGCTGGCCCGGGACGTGGCCGCGTCCGGGTTGCGCGAAGTGACCGGCGATCTGGTGGCCGACGACACCTCCTTCGACTCGCAACGGCTGGGGCTGGAGTGGGCGTGGGACGACGAGGCGTTCTCGGGGGCGGCTCCTGTCTCGGCGCTGACGATGGCGCCGGACAAGAACTATCTGGCCGGAACGGTGAACGTCAAGGTGGCTCCGGCGCCTGTGGACAGACGGCCGGCCCGGGTTTCGGTGAGCCCGCACAGCAAGCAACTCACCGTGGTCAACCAGGCGATCACGGCCCACGGCATCACACCCGTCTCCGTTACTCGCGGCCACGGCACCGACGTCCTCACGGTCACCGGCGCCATCCCGAAGGGCACGCCCGCGGTGGTCGAACCGGTCACCGTCCGGGATGCCACGGCCCTGACCGCTGATGTCTTCCGCCAGGCGCTGCGCCGTCACGGCGTACGGGTGAAGGGCAGGATCGTCACCGGCCGCGCCGCCCCGGCCGAGGCCGTCACGCTCGCGCGGCACCTCGGACCGCCGCTGCGAGATCTCGTCGCTCCGCTGCTCAAGCTGTCCAACAACGGCATGTCGGAGCTGCTCGTCAAGGCGATCGGGCGCAAGGCGGCCGGGGTCGGCTCGTGGCCCGCGGGCACCAACGCGGTGGCCGCCTATCTGGGCCGGCTCGGCGTCGACACCACCACGATGCGGCAGGTCGACGGGTCCGGGCTGTCCCGGCGCAACCTCGTGCCGCCCGGCGCGTTCGCCCGGTTCCTGGTCGCGGTGCGGGCCGAGCCGTGGTTCCCGGTCTGGTTCGCCGCCCTGCCGGTGGCGGGCCATCCCGACCGGATGACCGGTGGCACGCTGCGCAACCGGATGCGGGGCACCGTCGCCGCCGGCACCGTGCGCGCCAAGACCGGAACTCTCACCGGCGCCTCGGCTCTGTCCGGATACGTGACGACGCCGGGTCACCGTCCGCTCGTGTTCTCGGCGATCGTCAACAACCAGCTGTCACCGTCGGTCACGCCCGTCCTGGACCGGATCGCGGTTGCCCTCGCCGGTTATCCACAGGCCCCGGTAACTGTCGGCCCGTCCCTGTAGTTTCGCGGCATGCCATCGACCTCGCCGGATCTGTTGCCCGAGACCACCCGCGCGCTGCGCCACCGCCTGGCCGCCACCCAGGTTTCGGCGCGGGCGCCCTCCCTGGTGGCCGCCGTCGTGCGCGACGGCCGCCCGGTGTGGCTCGAGGGCTGGGGCAGCGTCGACGGCTCGCCCCCGGGTGGCGACGTGCAATACCGCATCGGCTCGATCACCAAGACGTTCGTGACGCTGCTGGCGCTGCGCCTGCGCGACGAGGGCCGCCTGGCGCTCGCCGACCCGCTCGACCGGCACCTGCCCGGCACGGCGGTCGGCGAGGCCACCATCGGCTCGTTGCTGTCGCACACCGCGGGCCTGGCCGCCGAGCCCCCGGGCCCGTGGTGGGAGCGCAGCCCCGGCTCGCTCCGCCCCGAGGTGGCTGACGTGCTGCTCGACCATCCCCTGGTGCACCCGCCGGGCCGGCGCTTCCACTACTCGAATCCCGGCTTCGCGCTGCTCGGCGCGCTCGTCGCCCAGCTGCGCGGCAAACCGTGGACGGAGGTGCTGGCGGCCGAGGTGCTGGAGCCGCTGGGCATGACCCGCACCGGCCCGCATCCGGCCGCTCCGCACGCCGAGGGCTGGGCCGTGCACCCCTGGGCCGACGTGCTGCTGCCCGAGCCGATCCAGGATTACGGTGCGATGGGCCCGGCCGGCGAGCTGTGGTCCACGGCAGACGACCTGGCCCGTTTCGCCGCGTTCCTGCTGGCCGGCGACGAACGGGTGCTGCGGGCGGACAGCCTGGCGGAGATGCGCGCCCCCGCCTCCGCGCCCGAGGTGAGCTCGTGGCAGTCGAACTACGGCCTCGGCACCCAACTGCTGCGCCGCGGCGACAGGCTGCTCGCGGGCCACACGGGCTCGGTCCCCGGCTTCCTGGCCACCGTCTGGGTGAGCCACGACGACGAGCTGGGCGTGGTCGCTCTGGCCAACACCACGGCCGGCATCCCCATCGGCGGCTTCACGGCCGACCTGCTCGAGCTGGTCGCCGACCGCGAGCCCCGCATTCCCGCCCCGTGGCAGCCGCTACCCCAGGTCGACGGCGCGCTGCTCGATCTGGCCGGCCCCTGGTATTGGGGCCCGGCTGCGTACATCCTGCGCCCCCTGGCCGACGGCTGGCTGGAACTGGGCTCGCTCGCCGGCGGCGACCGTGGAACCCGCCTGCGGCCCGCGGCCGACGGCACGTGGGTCGGCCAGAGCGGCTACTTCGCGGGTGAATCCCTTCGGCCGCAACGCGACGACAGTGGCGCCGTGACCCATCTCGACCTGGGCACGTTCGTCTTCACCCGGCGGCCCTACGACCCGGCCGCCGTCATCCCCGGCGGCATCGACGAGCCCGGCTGGCGCACGGGCAGCCCGACAAGCGCGTAGGCCCGGCGAACCGCACGGGCCCGGCAAAGCGCGCAGGCCAGCAAAGCGCGCAGAGCCGGCAGCCGGCGGCAGGAACGCCACGGAGCCGTCGCCCGCTGGGCGGGACGACGGCTCCGTGGCGTGTGGCGTCAGCTCTGGCGGCGCAGGGCGACGTCGATGGCCTCGATGATGCGCGGGCGCATCTCGGCGGCCTTGATGACGGCGTCCACCGAGCCGACCTCGACGGCGCGCTGGATGCTGTGGACACGGTCGAACTCGGCGGCCACCTCGCCCAGCTTCTCGGTGCGGACGGCGTTGCGCAGCTCTTCCAGCTCGGCGGCGAGGGCGCTGCGTTCGGCGCCCGCGGCGACGGCCAGGCGGGCCTCGGCCTCCTTGACCCGGGGGTCGGCGGCGGTGCGGCGGTTCACGTCGCCGGTGAAGACGACGGCCGCGGCGGGGGCGCCGCCCAGCACCGAGGCGAAGGAGCCCTCGAGCGCCAGCACGGTCATGTTCGGGTTCAGCATCTTCGAGAAGACCACGAACGCGCCGCCGTGGTAGCGGCTGATGACCGTGAAGATGATCGGGCCGCGGAAGTTGACGATGGCCCGGCCGATCTCGGCGCCGTACTCGAGTTGCAGCTTGCGCATCGACTCGGGTGAGCCGTCGAAGCCGGACAGGTTGGCCAGCACGACCAGCGGGCGGTTGCCCGACGCCGCGTTGATCGCCCGGGCCGCCTTCTTCGACGAGCGCGGGAACAGCGTGCCCGCCGTGTAGGTGTCGGGGCCGTCGGTGGGCGGGAAGCCACGCCTCGGCACCGACTGCGACTCGATGCCCAGCAGGCACACCGGGATGCCGCCGAGGTGCACGTCCTGCACCACCGCGGTCTCGGCGTCGGCCATGCCGGCCCAGCGTTCCAGCACCGCGTGGTCCTGGTCGGCGAGGGCGCGCATCACCACGCGGATGTCGAACGGCTTCTTGCGGTCGGGGTTGGCCGCCGGCGAGAAGATCTGCCCGACCGTGGTGAAGTCGCTGCCCGGCACGTCGTGCGGGAAGTCCGAGATGTCGCGGGTCACCGGGTCGGTGGTGGCGGCCCGCCGCGGGCCCGCCTCGCCGGGTACGACGTACGTGTGGTCGTAGTGGGCCATCAGCACCTCGCGGGCCGCCGCCAGGTTGGGCGCCCAGTACTGCGCCTGGCCGTTGGGGCCCATCACCCGGTCGTAGCCGCCGATGCCGAAGTTGTCCTCGGCCGACACGCCCCCGGAGAAGTCGAGCGACTGCTTGCCGGTCAGCACCATGGCCGAGTCCGGCGTCATGATCAGCACGCCCTTGGTGTGCATGAGCATCGTCGCCTCGGCGTTCCAGTACGGCTGAGCGCCCACGTTGATGCCGGCGACCACGATGTTGATCTCGCCGCCGTCCTGGGTGAACTCGACGATCCGCTTGAGGGCGGCCGCCACCCAGTCCATGTTCTCGGTGCCCGACTCCATCGAGATCCGGGCGCCGGCCGACAGGGCCCACCACTCGAGCGGCACCCGCAGCGACGCGGCGAGGTCGATGGCGGCGATCACGCGGCGGCACTCCGGCTCGGAGAGCGCGCCCAGGGCCTTGGTCGGGTCGCCGAGCAGCACGACCCGGGTGATGCCCTCATCGTGGCGCTCGGTCCTCGTGGTCACCACGCCGGCGACGAGCGCCGCCGTGTTGCGTCCCTTGGGCCGGTCGACCGGGACGAGCGTGTTGGCGGCGTCCAGGTCGTGCTCGACGAACGAGCCCAGCAGACCCGTCAGCTCGTACGGGTAGACGGTGTTGCGAGCCGCGGCGCGCAGCACCTTGAGGCGGTAGTTGTCGAGCGGCTCGATCGGCTCCTCGGCGGGCTCGCCGACGGTGAGCACGGGCGCGCCGGTCGCGTCGTTCGAGATGCGCACGGCCACCTTGGCCAGGGCGCCGGTCGACGGGTCACGGTAGCGGCCGATGAACAGGATCTCCTCGAGGCCCGCGCCCACGCTGGTCGGCAGGACGCGGCGGGCGATCATCTCCATCTCCTCGGGGGCGATGGAGATCGGCGGCCACACGTAGACGACGATCCGGTTGGTGCTGAACCGCTTGTCCGACGGCCGCTGGGCCTGCGCCCGGCGGATCGAGTCGAGGCAGGTGGCGATCGTCTCTTCCGCCGTGGGCAGCGCGACCAGCCGGCCGTCGTGCTCACGCAGCTCGGTCAGGTCGCGCACCTGGGCGAACGCCACGAGCCGGTCGTCGCCCGGGTTCTCGCGGGCGACGCAGCGGAAGAGGTAGATCTCCTCGTCCGAGGACGGCAGGCGGGTCAGGTCGAACTTGCGGAGGCGTTCGAGCTGCATGCGCTGCGCGATGTACGGGTGCAGGCCGCGGATCAGCCGCTCCTCGGTGAACCCGGCGCTCGACGGCCGCCACGTGAAGTGGTGGTGCATGACCGCGCCGCCGCGCCCGGCGACCGTGGTGGTGAGCCGGCGGACCGCCGAGGGCAGCGTGTGGGCGCTGACCACCTCGTGCAGGGCGGCCGCCATCGCGTCGGGATCGGTCGGCTGGCCCTCCCACGACAGGTAGATGTCGGCGTCGATCGCAGCGTCCGCGCTCAGCGCGGCCAAGCCGTCGAGCGCCTCGCCGAGCTGGTCGAACGGGACGGCGGCGGAGGCGATCCACGAGCCTTCCCGCTCGGCGACGAGGAACTGGCCGGCGGTGCGGACCCCGGTGAGGCCCTTGTTGCCGTAGTACCGCCGCGTCAGCACCTCGAGCATGACGGAGTTGTCGAGGTCGTGCCGCACGAGGCGCTGGCCCAGCAGGCGTACCAGCGGCTCGGTGCTGCGGACCATCTCGGCGATCCGCTCGGCCCGGTCGGGCGCGGCCGGCGCCAGGTCGAGGTGGCGCAGGTTCTTGCGGACGCCGGCGTAGACGCGGGCCCGGTTGCGCAGCAGCAGCGGCTGGCCGAACCACGAGAAGACCACGCCGCGGGCCAGGTCGGCCAGCGCCGGGTAGCGGACCTGGGTGGCCGCGATCAGCCGTTCCAGGGCCAGGCCGGTCGGTTCGCGCAGCGTCTCCTCCGGCGGGGAGGAGCGCAGCCAGGTGCGCAGCAGCGTCGCGACGAGGTTGGCGTCGGTCGCGGCCCGCTGCTGGGCCAGGAAGATCCGGAAGACGGCGGCCTCGAGCTCGGGCGTGCGCTCGAGCTCGGTGACGCCGTAGTGGCCGAGCGCCTTGGACAGCCGGGCCTGGAACGACTCGGGCAGGCCGGCCCGGTCGACGTCGAGGCTCTGCAGGTAGGTGTGGAAGTACTCGCGGGCGCTGCGCACGTGCGTGTCGCCCGGGCCCTCCTCGCCGGCCGGGCGGTTGCGGCTCAGCTCGGCCAGGTCGGCGAACACCTCGAGCAGTTCGACCTCGCCGGCCAGCGGGCGGTGGCCGGTCTCGGCCGCGGCGGCCAGGTAGTCGGCCAGCACCCGGCGCTCGTCCAGCGGGTCGACGTCGAAGCCGAGCAGCTGGCTGCGCAGGTCTTCCTGACCCTGGGCGGCGCGCCGGGCGGCCGACGCCTCGGCGGGCGCGGGGGGCAGGTCGATCTCGTGGGTGACGGCCGCCGCGTCCTGTTCGGCGTCGGCGTCGCCGATCGGCTCGAGGCGCAGCAGCGGCGCCCCCGAGTCGACCTTGGCACCGACGGTGACCAGGCATTCCTTGACGCGGGCCTTGAACGGGGCCCGGATCACGGCCTCCATCTTCATGGCCTCGAGCACGAGCACGGGCGCGCCCGACTCGACCTCGGCGCCGACCGCGAGCGGGGTCGCGATGACCAGCGCGGGCATCGGCGAGCGGAGCACGCCGCCCTCGTCGCGGCTGACCCGGTGGGTGACCCCGTCGACCTCGACCAGGTGGATCGCGCCGTGCGCGCCGGTGAGGATCTTGTGGCGGGAGCCGTTGACGGTGATCCGGCCGGTGTGCTCGTCGAAGCGTTCCAGCTCGACGTCGGCCAGGCGCAGGTCGGCGCCGGCCTCGATGCCGACGCGGAACCGGCCGGCGCCGACCCGGGCCACGCGGACGCGGTAGGTGGCGCCGCGCAGCTTGAGGTCGAGGGGACGGCCGCTCTCGTGACGCACCTGGGGGCGACCGCCGAACGCGGTCGACAGCAGGCGCTGCTTCTCGGTGAGCTCTTCCTCCTCGTACGCCTCGATGGCGGCCACGGCCAGCGCGACGGCGGAGTGCTTGTGCGAGACCAGGCGGCCCTCACCGCGTACGCGGTCGATCCACCCCGTGTCGGCCGAGCCGTCGATCACCTCGGGCTGGTCGAGCAGGTCGAGCACGAAGCTCTTGTTGGTGGCCCCGCCCTCGATGACGACGGTCGTCTCGGCCATCGCCCGGCGCAGGCGGCCCAGGGCCTCGTCGCGGTTTTTCCCGTACGCGATGACCTTGGCGATCATCGAGTCGAAGTCACCCGGAATGGTGTCGCCCTCGCTGACGCCCGTGTCGACCCGGATGCCCGGACCGGCCGGCAGGTCGAGGCGCGCGATCCGGCCCGGTGACGGTGCGAAGTCGCGGTCGGGGTCCTCGGCGTTGAGCCGGGCCTCGATGGCGTGCCCGCGCTCGGCCGGCGGCGAGCCGGTCAGGCGCCCGCCCGAGGCCACCTGCAGCTGGGCCTTGACCAGGTCGAACCCGGTGGTCGACTCGGTGATCGGGTGTTCCACCTGGAGCCGGGTGTTGACCTCGAGGAAGGCCAGCAGGTCGTCGCCGGGGTGGTAGAGGAACTCGACCGTGGCCGCGCCGCGGTAACCCACCGCGACCGCCAGCCGCTCGGCCGACGCCTTCAGCTCCGCCGCCCGCGCGGCCGGCAGCACCGGCGACGCCGATTCCTCGATGACCTTCTGGTTGCGGCGCTGCACCGAGCAGTCGCGCACGCCCAGCGCCCACGCCGTGCCCTCACCGTCGGCGATGACCTGCACCTCGACGTGCCGGGCGCCGGTGACCAGGCGCTCCAGGAACACGATGCCGCTGCCGAACGCGCGGGCCGCCTCCTGGCTGGTGCGCTCGTAGGCGTCGGCCAGCTGGTCGGGGTCGCGCACGACGCGGATGCCGCGGCCGCCACCACCGGCGGTGGCCTTGAGCATCAGCGGGTAGCCGATCGTCTCGGCAGCGGCCAGCGCGGCCTCGAGCGTCTCGACCGAGCCGCGGCTCCACGGCGCGACGGGGACGCCGACCTCCTCGGCGATCAGCTTGGCGCCGATCTTGTCGCCGAGCTTGCGCATGGCCTCGGGGCTGGGCCCGACGAAGGCGATCCCGATCCGCTCGCACAGCTCGGCGAAGGCCGGGTCCTCGGCGACGAAACCCCAGCCGACCCAGGCGGCGTCGGCGCCCGAGTCGATCAGCGCCCGTTCGAGCGTCTTGAGGTCGAGGTACGGACGGGAAGCGGCCGGACCCAGGTCGTACGCGATGTCGGCCTCGCGGACGAAGGTGGAGCCCCGATCGACGTCGGTGAACAGCGCCACCGTCTCGATCGGGGCGCCGGTCTCCGCGGCCAGCTCACGGACGGCGTGGATGAGACGCATGGCGGCTTCACCACGGTTGACGATGGCGATACGACTGAACACTCGAACGGGCCCCTACCTCTGCCAAAAAGCTTCGACAGGAGACTACAGAAGTGCCGCGCCGGGGGGTACGGCGTTCGGCTCCGGGTACTACCGCTAGCAGGAATGCGCGCCCGGAAACGACCTGGAAGCCTGGAACCCGTGACATTGCGTTGCCTGCTCGTCGACGACAACGACCACTTCCTCGCCGCGGCCCGCGACCTGCTGGAGCGGGAGGGACTGGTGGTCGCCGGCATGGCGTCCGACATCGCCGGGGCGCTCGGGCGCGCCGGCGAGCTGGTCCCGGACGTGGCCCTGGTCGACATCAACCTGGGCGGCGAGAACGGCTTCGAGCTGGCCCGGCGGCTGGCGCCGACCCCTGTGATCATGATCTCCACACACAGCGGGGAGGACTACGCGGATCTGATCTCCGACTCGCCCGCCATCGGCTTCCTCAACAAGATCGAATTGTCCGGCTCCGCCGTGCGGTCGCTGGTCAGCGCGCTTCCAGGAAGGTGAGCACGGCCAGCACCCGGCGGTGGTGGTCGTCGGTCTCGGGCAGCTTCAGCTTGCTCAGGACGCTGCGGACGTGCTTCTCGACCGTGCCCTCGGTGATCCACAGCCGCCGGGCGATGCCGGAGTTGGACTGTCCCTCGGCCATCTGGGCCAGCACCTCGCGCTCGCGGGTGCTGAGCGCGGCCAGCGGGTCGTCGCGGCGGCGGGCGGTCACCAGTTCGGCGACCAGGCCGGGGTCGATCACCGAGCCGCCGCCGGCGATCCGCTCGACCGCGGCCAGGAACTCGGTGACGTCGGTGATCCGGCTCTTGAGCAGGTAGCCGATGCGGCGCCCGCCGGCCAGCAGCTCCATCGCCTGGTCGACGTCGGCGTAGGCCGAGAGCACCAGCACGCCGGTGCCCGGCAGTTCGGTGCGGATCTGCTGAGCCGCCTGCAGGCCCTCGGTGGTGTGGGTCGGCGGCATCCGCACGTCGACCACCACCAGGTCGGGCCTGGTCGCCCGCACCAGCTTCATCAGTTCGGTGGCGTCGCCCGCCTGGCCGAGCACGTCGAGCCCCTCCCGGGCGAGCAGACTGGCGATCCCCTCGCGCAGCAGCACGTCATCCTCGGCCAAAACAACCCGCAGCCCCGTCATGGGCCAAGATTAGGCGACTACCGGCTAGCCGGTATCGAGGAGTGGGGGTGGCCTCGATGTGGGCGCCGCCCGTTTTCACGAGTCTGTTCACATGTGCAACCACACTCCCGAGTGCCCGGCGATCGACCAGCCGGGGTGGGACACCGCAGCGACGCTCGTCCACCACGAGGACCTCGGCTGGCGCATGTTGTGCAACGGCGCCGTCGTGCTGGACGCCGCTGTCACGCCGTTGCCGGCCGTGCCCTTGATGCCCGCACGAGCGACGCGCACCAGAACTCGTACGCGCAAAAACGCGCCCAGCCGCGAGCAGACCGCTCAGCCGATCGCCGCCTGAGCGTCGCGCCCGCCGTCACCTGGTTCCAGCGGGATGCGCGCCGTGACCGTGGTGCCGGCGCCGGCCGGGCTGGTCACGTCGAGCGTGCCGCCGAGCGCCTCCGTGCGGTCCTTGAGCCCGAGCAGCCCGGTGCCGCCCGCGAATGTGGCGCCGCCCGCGCCGTCGTCGTGGACCCGCAAATGCAGGCAGTCGTCCTCGGCCTTCACCGAGATCTCGACCACCGTCGCCCCCGCGTGCTTGACCGCGTTGGTCAGCACCTCGGAGGCGATGTAGTAGGCCCCCACCTCGACCGGCTGGGGCAGGCGGCCGTCGAGGCGGACGTCGACCTCGACCGGCAGCGGCGAGCGGCGAGCCAGCGCGCGCAGCGCCGGCCGCAGACCCGAGTCGGACAGCACGGCCGGGTGGATGCCGCGGGACAGCTCGCGCAATTCGTCGATGACCGTCATGAGGTCGGCGCCGATCTCGGCCACCTCGCCGGGCTTGTCGCCGTCGTGCGTGGCCGTCCGCAGGCGCAGGGCGAGCGCGACGAGCCGTTGCTGAGCGCCGTCGTGCAGGTCACGCTCAATTTTGCGGCGGGCCTCGTCGGCCGCGGCCACGATGCGGGCCCGCGAGCTGATCAGCTCGGCGCGGCTCTGCGCGTCGGCGACGGCCGTGGCCACCAGCTCGGTGTACTCGCTCATCCGCGCCTCGGTGTCGTCGGGCAGCTGCGACTCGGCCGATCCGACCGAGAACATGCCCCAGAGCCGGCCGTTCACCACCACCGGCACCCCGGCCGCGGTGGCGTCGAGGCGGAAAGCCCGGCCCCCTTCGCGTACGTGCCGGATCAGCGCCTCGGGCACGGCCGGCTCGGGCCGGCCGGCGCAGGCCAGTTCGGTCGTCGTACCGTCCAGTTCGTACCGGACGAGGGTGGCGTTGTCGCTGCCCAGGTGGTCCCGGACCTCGCGGGTGACCGCCTCGAAGACACGCCCGGGGACCTCGCCGCGGGCGATGAGCAGCGCGAGACGGCGCAGGGAGGCCTGCACCTCGGCCATGTCGCCGCGCGCCCGCTCGGCCGCGACCGCCCGGCGGCTGGTGACCGTGGCCACGGTGCCGACGATCACGGCCATGCCGAGGAACGTGGCGAGCAGCGTGTAGGTGGCCTCGGACAGCTCGCGGAGGGGCGGAAGGTAGAACCAGTCGTACGCGAGGATCGCGGCCGTGCCGACCGGGAGCGCGAAGAGGATGCCGAGGGCGCGCGCGAAGAGCAGCACAACCGTCAGGAGCACGGCGGCGAACGGAATCGCGTGGATGTGGTCGCGCGCGAGCGTGCAGACCACCCGCGCGACCACGAACGACCCGGCGCCGGCGACGGCCGCCAGGGCGACCTGCAACGGCAGCGGGATCCGCGTACGGGAGAGCACGCGCTGAGGCTACCCGCGAACCACCCGATCGCCTGCGGCGCCGATCACCTCGATGCCTTCGCCGGTCGCGACGAGCACCTCGGTGCCGGCGTCCCGGATGGCCTCGACCTCGCGGATGTCGGCGCTGACGTCGGTGACCAGAGCGGACACATCGGTCACCGGACAGATGCCGGCCAGGCAGACCTTGCCGACCTTGGATCCGTCGGCCACCACGATCACTTGGTCGGCCCGGCGGATCATCGTGGCGTTGGTGTTGGCCTCGATCTCGTCGTGGGTGGTGAGGCCGCCGCGGGCGCTGATGCCGTCGACGCCGACGACGGCGACCTGCATGTTGAGCCCCTGCAGGGCATTGTCGGCGATGGGACCGACCAGCTCGTACGACTGGGTGCGGGAGACGCCACCGGTCATGATCAGCTTCAGGCGCGGGCGCAGGGCCAGCTCGCCCGCGATGTTCAGCGCGTTGGTGACCACGGTGAGGTCGACCCGGTCGGCGATCAGGCGGGCCAGCAGGTGCGTGGTCGTGCCGCCGGTGAGGCCCAGCGTCAGCGGGCCCTTGCGGAGCATGGAGGCGACCACCCGCGCGATGGTCGTCTTCTCCTCCCGATGCTGGCCGGCGCGGTAGCGTACGGGCAGCTCGTAGGCGACGTCCATGGCGACCGCGCCGCCGTGGGTGCGTGAGAGCAGGCGCTGGTCCTCGAGCACCTGCAGATCCCGCCGGATCGTCGCCGGCGAGACGCCGAAGACCTCGGAGAGGTCGCCCGCGTCGACCGAACCGTGCTCGGAGACGCGTTCCAGGATGGCCGAGACGCGCTCGGCGCGGCGCAGCGACATGGGTTCTCCCCGCCCTCGTGGATGATCGATTTTCTTGAGCAAACGCGCAGTTAAAATAGTTCGTTTCTTGTCGAAGCGCCACGTTCTCTTGTGCGAGTGTGAGCGACGACCAACAATCCGCCCATGACGGTGATCGCTTTCCTGGGCGCCGGCAGCGTGGTCTTCACCCGCGAGCTGCTGGCCGACATCCTGTCCTTCGACGAGTTGCGCGACGTTACCCTGGCCCTGCACGACATCGACCCCGAGCGCCTCGAGACGGCCGAACTGATCGCCCGGCGCACCGCCGGCCAGCTGGGCGCGACGCCGGCGATCACGGCGAGCCTCGACCGCCGCCAGGTGCTGGACGGCGCGGACTTCGTCATCAACTCGATCCAGGTCGGCATGTACGAGGCGACGGTTCGCGACTTCGAGATCCCGGCCAAGTTCGGGCTGCGGCAGACGATCGCGGACACCCTCGGCGTGGGCGGCATCTTCCGCGCGTTGCGCACGTTCCCGGTGCTCGACGGAATCGCCGCCGACATGCTCGAGCTCTGCCCCGACGCGTGGCTGCTGAACTACACCAACCCGATGGCGATGAACGTCGCGTATCTGAGCGCGATCGCGCCGGACCTGAAGGTGGCGGGGCTCTGCCATTCGGTTTTCTGGACGGTTCACGATCTGGCCGACCTCCTCGGCGTGCCGCTGGACGAAGTGGACTACACCGGCGCGGGCGTCAACCATCAGGCGTGGCTGCTGCGCTTCGAGCACCGGGGCGAGTCACTGTATCCGCGTCTCGACGCGCTGCTGGCCGACAATCCACAGCTACGACGGCGCGTGCGGATGGACATGTACCGACGGCTCGGCTATTTCCCGACCGAGACCAGCGAGCACTCGGCGGAGTACGTGCCGTGGTATCTGCACAGCGACACCGAGATCGAGCGCCTGCGCATCCCGGTCGGCGACTACCTGGGCATCAGCGCCGACAACGTGGCTGATTATCACGCGACCCGGCGCGCGCTGCTGGCCGGCGAACCGCTCGATCTGACCCGCGAGGCGACCGAGTACGCGCCGCAGGTTATCCACAGCATGGTGACGGGCGAGCGGCGGCGCATCCATGCCAATGTGCCCAATCGCGGTCTCATCTCGAACCTTCCCGAGGGGTACGCGGTGGAGGTGCCCTGTGTGGTCGACCGCCTCGGGATGCGGCCCGAGCGGGTGGGCGCGCTGCCACCGCAGTGCGCCGCGCTCAACCGGTCGTTCGTCAACGTGGGCCAGTTGACCGTGCAGGCCGCGCTCGACGGTGATCCGCGCATGGTCCGCCAGGCCGCGATGGTCGACCCGAACACGGCCGCCACCCTGACTGTGGACCAGATCTGGTCGTTGTGCGACGAGTTGACCGCTGCCCATGGCGACCTTCTTCCAGCCGCGCTTCGTTGACCCTCCGGCCGCCGCTTCGGTGACCGCTTCGGTGACCCTCCGGCCGCCGCTTCGGTGACCCTCCGGCCGCGGCTTCGGTGACCGCTTCGGTGGCCGCCTTCTTGACCAAACGCTCAGTTAAAACTGCTCGCTTACTGCTCGGATCTTGTTAAGCGAGCAGAAACGAGCATAATCCGCAGACATGAATGTGACTTCCGACGAGGTTGCCAGTCAGCCCGACGTCTGGGCCCAGGCCCTCGATCTCGCGGACCCGGCGCGGCGGGAACTCGCCGCCCCGGGCGAGCGGATGCTCGTTCTCGGCTGCGGCACCTCGTGGTTCGTCGCCGAGAGCATCGCCCAACTGCGCGAGGGCGCCGGTCTTGGCGAGACCGACGCGGTCTGCGCTTCCGAATACGTGCCGCGCCGCCGCTACGACCGGGTGGTGGCGGTGACCCGCTCCGGCACGTCGACCGAGGTGCTGGACGCGTTGCGCCAGGTCCCGGCCGGCACCCACCGGGTGGCCGTCACCGCGGTCGACGGAGAGCCGGTCGACGACCTGTCCGACGCGCGGTTGTTGCTCGACTTCGCCGACGAGCGCAGCGTCGTGCAGACCCGCTTCCCCACTTCCGTACTGGCTCTGGCCCGTTCCGCGTTCGGCGCCGACCTCACGCGGGCGATCGAGGACGGCCGAGCCGCCCTGCGAGCCGGCCTCCCGGCCGACCCGGCCGGGATCGACCACCTGGTCTTCCTCGGCACAGGCTGGACCGTCGGGCTCGCTCACGAGGCGGCGCTCAAGGTCCGCGAGGCGGCCCAGGCGTACTCCGAGTCGTATCCCGCCATGGATTTCCGGCACGGCCCGGTCGCCGTAGCCGGCCCGCGCAGCCTGGTCTGGTCGCTCGGCGATGTGCCCGAGGCGCTGGACGACGTGGCCCGCGGCGCCGGCGCCACCCCGTACCGCGACGCTCTGGACCCGCTCGCCCAGCTGGTGCTCGTTCAGCGTTTCGCGCTCGCCCTGGCCGCCCACCGCGGCCTCAACCCCGACACCCCGCGCCTACTCACTCGCTCAGTCGTTCTCACCTGAGCGATCCGGCCGGTCACACCGTTCGCGCAATCGCGCAATCGCTCAGTCCCAACCGCAACATCGCTCAACCAGATCGTCGTCCTCACCTGAACCGCCCATTTCACAAGCGGAGGTGCCTCGAGATGACCAAATCCCTTCGACTGCTCGCCGGCGGTGTCGGCGCAGCGCTGTTGTTGTCCGCCTGCATGGGTGGCACATCCGACGACGGCAAGGACTCGGCCGCGGGCTACGACCCGGCCGCCACCGTCGAGCTGACCTGGTGGACCGGGCAGACCGAGGAGGCCGAGAAGGTCGCCGAGGGCCTGGCCGCCGAGTACCACAGCGCCCACCCGAACGTCACGATCAAGACCTCGCCCGGCGCCCCGACCACCGACGATCTGCTCACCAAGCTGTCGGCCGGTTTCGCCGGGGGCAGCTATCCGGACATCTCGTACGCCTACGGCAACTGGGCCGGCGACCTCGGCGCCAGCGGCAAGACGCAGGATCTGACCTCGTACGTGCAGGATCCGTCGTTCGCCTGGACGGAGATGCCCGAGGCCGCGCGCACGGTCGCCACCGCGAACGGCAAGGTCATCGGCGTGCCGGCGCTGGTCGACAACCTGGCTGTCGTCTACAACAAGGCCATCTTCGACAAGGCCGGCGTCGGCTACCCCACCGACGAATGGACCTGGGAGGACTTCCGGGCGGCGGCCAAGAAGCTGACCGACCCGGCCACCAAGACGTACGGCACCGCTTACTCCGTCTCGGGCAGCGAGGACACGACGTGGCATCTGTGGCCGCTGCTCTGGCAGAACGGCGGCAAGATCCTCGACGGCACGAAGCCGGTCTTCAACTCCGACGCCGGCGTGGCCGCCCTCGAGACGCTGCGTCAGATGGCCGTCGACGACAAGTCGATGTATCTGGACCAGACCGACGAGAAGTATCACCCCCTGTTCAACAGCGGCCGGGTCGCCATGATCATCACCGGTCCGTGGGCCCTGCTCGATGTCAAGGAGGCCAAACTCTCGTACGGCGTCTCGAACCTGCCCGGGGTGAACGGTGACCACCAGACCGTCTCCGGCCCCGACCTGTGGGTGCTCTTCGACCATGACGACGCCAACCGGGCCGGCGCCGCGCGCGACTTCATCAAGTGGCTCACCAGCGCCCAGATCGACGCCAAGTGGAACCTCGCGGTCGGCAACCTGCCGCTGCGGTCGTCCGAGCAGAGCACGCCGGAGTTCGCCGCGTACGTGAAGGAGTACCCCGGCGGCCAGAAGTTCTTCGACAATCTGGCCAACGCCAAGCAGGCCCGTCCCACCGTGCCCGGTTACGAGGTCCTGTCCCGCAACGTCGGCGACGCGATCGCCTCGGTCCTGCAAGGAAAGGCGTCGGCCAAGGACGCCCTCGACGCGGCCGCCAAGAAGTCGGCCGATGCCGTGGTGAACTGATGGCGTTGACGTTCGCGGCTACCCCGCACGCCGCGGTCCGGAAGGTTTCGCCGCGTGGCCGTGCCGTGCGGCGGAGCCTGACCGGCTGGGCCTTCGCCGGCCCGGCCACCTTCCTGGTCGTCGGGTTGTCGCTGTTCCCCGCGATCTGGGCGTTCTTCATCTCGCGGGCCCGGTGGAACGGCATCTCCCCCGGCGTCCCGGTCGGCTGGAACAACTACGAACGCCTCGCGACCGACCCCGACATGCTCGCGGCGGCCCGGCACACGCTGCTGCTGACCGTTCTGTTCGTGCCGTCGTCGATCATCCTGGGCATCGTGGTCGCGATCGCGCTCAATCAGCGCATCCGGCTGATCGGTTTCTATCGAACGTGCATCTTCGTTCCGTACGTGGCGTCGGCCGCCGCCACCGGCATTCTGGCCGGCTTCGTCTTCAACCCGCAGTTCGGCGCGGCCAACGACGTGCTGCGCCACCTCGGGATTCCCCAGCAGCAGTTCCTGGAGAGCCCCTCGCAGGCGCTGTTCGTGATCTGCCTGATCGCGCTCTGGGGCGAGGTCGGCTTCTGCACCGTCATCTACCTGGCCGCCCTGCAGGACATCCCGCGCGAACTGGTCGAGGCGGCCACCATGGACGGCGCTTCACGCTGGCGCGTGTTCCGCCACATCACGCTGCCCGAGCTGCGCCCGGTCACCGTCTTCACCGCCGTGTGGCAGACCATCACGGCCGTCCAACTGTTCGACCTGATCTACACGACCACCCGCGGTGGGCCGTTGAACAGCACCCAGACGGTCGTCTACTACATCTACGAGCTGGCGTTCCAGACCCAGCGGCTCGGTTACGGGGCCGCGGCCGCCTACCTGCTCTTCGCGGTCACGCTCATGCTGACCGCCGGCATCATCTGGTACAGCCGCCGCCGCGGCTCGGAGGTCTTCTGATGCGTCGTCGCCTGCCCTTCAGCCCGTGGCACCTGCTGCTGATGCCGCTGGCCCTGCTGTTCGTCCTGCCCCTGGTGCAGATGGTGCTCACCTCCTTCATGAGCAGCGCCGAGATCAACCAGTTCCCGCCCAAGCTGATCCCGACGTCGCTGCACCTCGAGGGCTACCGCGCCCTGCTCACCGAGACCCCGGCGCTGCGCTGGTTCGGCAACACGGTTCTGGTGTCGACGGTCGCGGTGCTGGCTCACCTGGTGCTCTGCTCGATGGCCGGCTACGGCTTCGCCCGCCTCAAGTTCGCCGGGCGCGGCCTGGCGTTCCTGGTCATCGTGGCCACCGTCATGATCCCGATCCAGCTGCTGATGATCCCGACGTACCTGATGTTCGCCCGCCTCGGCATCGTCGACACCCTGGCCTCGGCGTTCGTCCCGTGGCTGGCCTCGGCGTTCGGCATCTTCCTGATGCGCCAGTTCTTCCTGGCCCTGCCGGCGGAGCTGGAGGAGGCGGCCCGCATCGACGGCTGCGGCACGTGGCGGACGTTCCGCAGCATCGTGCTGCCGCTGGCCCGGCCCGCTCTGGCGACCCTGGCCGTGTTCACGTTGCTGTCCAGCTGGAACGACCTGCTGTGGCCGCTGATCGCCATCTCGGACGACAACCGCTTCACCCTGCAGGTCGGCCTGGCCAACTTCCAGGGCATGCGGCGTACGGAATGGTCCCAGCTCATGGCGGGCAACGTCCTCGCCACAGCGCCGCTGATCCTGGCCTTCCTGTTCGCTCAGCGGAAGTTCATCGCCACCATGACCTTCAGCGGCCTCAAGGGGTAGCACTGAGCTATTGATCCATGGGCAGTTATAGTCCTGCGCTATGACCGTCTCGGCCGACGCGCTGGCCTCGTTCGCCGTCTTCGCCGACCACCTGAACTTCACCCGGGCCGCTGCCGACCTGCACATCTCGCAGCCCGCCCTGCACGTGAAGGTCCGCAAGCTGGCGGACGAACTGGGCCGCCCGCTCTATCACCGCGACGGCCGGCGGCTCGTGCTGACCGCCGACGGCGAGGCGGTGGCGCGGTTCGCGCGCAGCCACGATGAGCGCCTCGCTCAGTTCCTGTCCGAGTTCGCCGGCGCCACGTCCACCCGGCCGGTGGTGCTGGCGGCCGGGCAGGGCGCCTATCTCTACCTGCTCGGTGACACGATCCGCGCCATGCTCGCCGAGGAGCCCACCCGCCTCCGCCTGATCAACTGCGACCACCGTCAGATGATCACCGCCGTACGCAGTGGCCAGGCCCACCTGGGCGTCAGCGTCCTCGACGCGCTGCCGGACGACCTGACCGTCACCGAACTCGCCACGTTCCCCCAGGTGCTGCTGGCGCCGGCCGGCCACCGCCTGGCCCGGCGGCGCAGACTCACCCTGCGCGACCTGGACGGCTCGGCCCTGGTCGTGCCGCCCCAGCAACGCCCCCAGCGGGTGCTGCTCGAACGGTCCTTGCGAGCCGCCGGCGCCGGCTGGACGGTGGCCGTCGAGGCCGAGGGCTGGCCTCTGATCTGCCACTTCGCCGCCCTCGGAGTGGGCCTGGCCATCGTCAACGGCTGCGTCCCGGCCCCGCCCGGCCTGGTCGCCAAGCCGATCACCGACCTGCCGTCGGTCACCTACCACGTCGTCCACCAGCCGTCCGCCGTCCACGACCCGCGGGTGGCGGCCCTTCTCCAGCGTCTGCACGGCGCAGCCCGATGACGCGCCTGCGCCGGCTGCTGACGGTGATCGCCGCGGCGCTGCTCTTCGGCATGCTCGCCGCCCTGGTCAAGGGCCACCACGACGGCGTACGCGACACCCTCGGCAACCTCAGCACGCCGTGGCTGCTGGTCGCGCTGGCGGCGGGCCTGCACGCACGCACATTGCCCCGCGGTGCATTGCTGGGCCTGGCCGCGACCCTGGCCGCCCTGCTCGGCTTCTACGTGGTCGTGGCGGTCACCGCCGACGACGGCCACCTGGCCCACGTCCTGCGCGAGAACCGTCGCTGGCTCTACTCGGGCCTGCTGAGCGGTCCCGTGCTCGGCGCTTTCGGCGCGTGGCTCAACCGCCGCGCCGCCGACGTGTCGAGGGCGGTGGTCGCCGTCACCGGTCTGCTGCTCCTGCTGGAGCCCCTCGTGATCGTCTCGGCCCGGGTAGTCCCCGGCTGGCGCGAGGTCGTCCACTGGCACCTGTCACCCGGCATCTACGTGGCCGAAGCCGTACTGGGCACAGTCATCCTGTTGCTGGCCCGGCGCCGAACGGCTTGAGTAACTCCCCTGCCACCTCGGCACGCTCACGCGGGCGACCACACTCCGAACCACTGCTCCGCGCCGAACTTCTCGAACCTCTGCGCCTCGACGAACCCGAGCTTCGCGGCGAGCCGCATCGACCGTTCGTTGGCGCTCTGCGTACACAGCACCACCGACTCCCCCGGATGCGCACCGGCGAACCAGTCGAGGGCCGCCGCGCAGGCTTCCGTGGCATACCCCAGGCCCCAGGCCCCAGGCAGGAAGAGATAGCCGAGGTCGACCTCGCCCGACGCCGGCCGCAGCCAGTCGGCCGGCCCCAGGTTGCGCCGCTCGAGCAGGACCAGGCCGATCATCTCCCCGCCGAGGTCGACGACGAAGACCCCCGGACGCCGGCCCGGCACCTCAGGCATCCGGTCGAGTTCGTCCTGCGGTTGCGGACCGCCGAGGTAGGTTCCCACCTCGGCGGAGGCGTAGATCTCGGCGAACGCCGCCCGGTCGCGGGCCTCGGATTCCCGCAGCACAAGCCGCTCGGTGCGAATCGGGCCCGGCTGCCATTCCTCAAGTCCCAGATCTGCCATCCGCGCAGATTAGTTCGTCACGGCCGGCTTCGGGGCGGCCGGGCCGGGGTCAGCCGCTCAGGTCCGCCAGCGTCGCCTGGGCTGCGGTGCCGCCCGCTGCCCGGGTGCTGAGCGAACCCGCCGTCGTGGCCCAGCGCAACGACTCGGGCAAGTCGTGGCCGACGAGGCGGGCGGCGAGGAACCCGGCGTTGAAGCTGTCACCGGCGCCGGTTGTGTCCACGACTTCCACTGTTACGCCGGGAGCCGCGCACTCGCCGCCGGGCCACCAGGCGCGGGCTCCACGGGCGCCGTCCTTCATGACGACCGTCGTGCCCGTGCGGACCAGTTCGGCGGCAGCCGCGTCCGGAGTCGCGGCGCCGGTCACAGCCAGCAGTTCGGCGGCGTTGGGCAGGAACACGTCGGTGTGCTCCAGGATGTCGTTCACGGATGCCCACGCGCCCGACGGGTCCCAGTTTGTGTCGAGCGAGGTGGTCCGGCCGAGGTCACGTACGCGCTTGAAAGCGCCGGCCAGCCCGCTCGCGAGGGCGGGTTGAAGGTAGAGCGCCGACATGTGTACATGACGTGTTGACTGAATCAACATGTCAGTCAAGTCACCATGTCGAAGCGCCGTGATCGTGCCCGGCAAGGTCAGCATCGCGCGGTCGTCCGGTTCGGACAGAATCACGGTCACGCCCGTAGGCACCCCGCCGGCCGCGACGGGCATCAACCGGACGCCCGCGGCGGTCACCTGTTCCCGCACGAGCGCACCGAAGACGTCGTCGCCCACGGCCGCCAGCAGCGCGGTGCGCAGGCCCAGCTTGGCACAGCCGACCGCAGTGATCGCCGCGGACCCGCCCAGCACCAGGTCGGCCGCGGTGAGCAGTTGTTCCTCCTGCCCGAACCGCGGCCGGACATCACCGCGCAACAGCAGGTCAGGATTGGCGTCGCCGACCACCAGGACGTCGAACTCGGTCATTCCGCTCCCCTACTGTCCATATGAACATTCCAGCGGCACGATACGCGCAAGATCGGCTATTGACACCTGCACGTTCGATCAGTTGGAATCGGAACAACGATCGCCGCCCAGCCGGTAACCAGTCCGGCAATCAGGTCGCCAGGGCCCGTTCAGCCGGGAACCCGAGGCGGGGCAGATCCTCCCCGGAGCCTGCCCATGATCGTGACTGTCACGCTGAATCCGGCCCTCGACCTCACCTACGAGGTCGACGCGCTCGTCCCGCACAGCACCCATCGCGTGGCCACCGTCGCCGAACACCCCGGCGGCAAGGGGCTGAACGTGGCGCGCGTCCTGCACACGCTGGGCGAACCCGTCCTGGCCACAGGTCTGCTCGGCGGCCCGACCGGCACCCGCATATCGGAGCTGCTGGCAGCCGAGGGCGTGGCAGGCTCGTTCGTTCCGATCACCGGCGAGACCCGTCGCACCATCGCGGTCGTCGACACCAGCGACGCGACCGGCTTCTGGGAGCCCGGCCCGACGGTCGCCACGGCCGAATGGTGCCGCTTCATCGGCCATTTCCAGGATCTGATGCGCACCGCGCGGGTGGTAGCGCTGAGCGGTTCCCTGCCGCCGGGCCTGCCTTCCGACGCGTACGGGATCCTCGTCCGCATCGCCGCGGCCGCCGGCGTTCCCGCAGTCCTCGACGCCAGCGGCGAGGCGCTCCGCCACGGCTTGACCGCCGGCCCCGCGATGGCCAAGCCGAACGCCGACGAACTGGCCACCCTGCCCACCGACGGCACGCCCGCCGGCCTACGCGCCCTGACGAGCGGCGCGGTCGTCATCTCCCGCGGCCCCGACGGATTACACGCCGTCACCCCCGACGCCATTTACCGATGCGCCCCTCAAACCGTCCTCTCCGGCAATCCCACCGGTGCCGGCGACGCGTGCGTGGCCGCCCTGGCCCGCGGCCTCCGCGACGGCACGCCCTGGCCACCCCTGCTGGCCGACGCCGTAGCACTCTCCGCCGCAGCAGTAGCCGCCCCGATAGCCGGCGCCTTCGACCCCGACACCTACCGCCGCCTGCTGGCCAATTCCCTCACCTCCACCACTGCGACTCCCTCCGCCGATATTCAACTTGCAGCTCGCGACAACCAAGACGATGTGAAGAGGAGTTCTCTGTGCTGACGCCGACCGGTGAGCTGGTGAGCGCCGCCCTATCCACAGGTTGCGCCGTCGGGGCATTCAATGTCATCACCGTCGAGCACGCCGAGGCCATCGTCACCGGGGCCGAGCAAGCCGGGCGGCCGGTGATTCTGCAGATCAGCGAGAACGCGGTCCGCTTCCATCACGGCCGGCTGGCTCCGATCGCCGCCGCCGCGCTGGCCGTCGCCGACGCGTCGACCGTGCCGGTGGCATTGCACCTCGACCACGTCGAGTCCGACGAACTGCTCGCCCAGGCTGCCGCGAACGGCTTCGGCTCGGTCATGTACGACGCCTCCCGACTCCCGTACGACCGGAACGTCGCCGCAACGAGGGCCGCCGCCCGGGCGTGCCGCAGGGCCGGCCTGTGGATAGAGAGCGAACTCGGCGAGGTCGGCGGCAAGGACGGCGCCCACGCTCCCGGCGCTCGCACCGACCCGGCCGAAGCGGCCGCCTACGTGACAGCCACCGGCGTCGACGCGCTGGCGGTCGCGGTCGGATCCTCGCACGCGATGCACACCCGGACGGCCCGCCTCGACCACGGACTGATCGCTCAACTGCGCGATTCTGTTCAGGTCCCGCTCGTTCTGCACGGCTCCTCCGGCGTCCCCGACGACGAGCTCACGGCCGCCGTCCGTGCGGGCATGGCCAAAATCAACATCGGTACGGCTCTCAACCTGGCCTTCACCGGCGCCGTTCGCACCACCCTGGGCGACCGCCCGGACCTGGTAGATCCCCGTCGTTACCTCGCCGCCGCCCGTGAGGCGATGGCCGCCACGGTAGCCCGAGCCGTCCGTCTTCTGGGCGTCCCGGTCCGCGGGTAACCCGGCGAAACCGCAAAACTCCAGCTCCTCGACGAACGCCGCGCCCAACGGCCACCTGCGCGCCGCGCTCACCAAGGCTCTGCAGCCCGCCCGCGGCGGGCACCAAGCAGCGGCCACCACCAGCGGCCGTACCCCCAACCGCCGGCGCCCCCAGGCGCGACCGGACGCCGACCAGCTCGAACCGTGCCGACCAGCAGCCGGATCGGGCTGCCTGAAAACTCGATTCTTCGAACGAGCTGAAGTTTCTACACTGGGCCGATGGTGCAGAGGAGATCCACGCTGGCCGACGTCGCTGCGGAAGCGGGCGTGTCGAAAGCCGCCGTCTCCCGGGTCATCAACGATGCCCCTGGCGTTTCGGCGCAGACCCGCGAACATGTTCGTCGGGTGATCGCCGAGCTGGGCTACCGGCCCGATCCGATCGCCCGCGCGCTCGCCTCGGGCCACGGGGATGTCGTCGAACTGGTGATTGTCGACGACACGTCGGTCTTCGGCACGAGCCCGTACTACGGGCGGGTCACCGCCGGCATCCTGCAAGAGCTCACCGGCAGCAACTCCCAGCTGCGCGTGCATGTCATCGACGAACTGGGCACGGCCGCGCTGCTCAACCGGCTCGCCGCGTCCGTCAGCCTCGGCGTCCTGCTGGTGAACGTGCCGACCACGCTCGCCGCCGACTTCTACCGCGTCTGCGAGCGCGTGGTGACGATCGGCCCCACCGTGCCTGGCCTGCCCTTCGTCGGCTGCGAGAACCCCGAGGGTGCGTACGCCGCCGTCCAGCACCTGTACGAGACGGGCCGCCGCCGCATCGCCGCATTGCACGGCGCCGAGGGCAACTCGTGCGCCGAGGGCCGCCGCGACGGTTACCGCCGCGCCGTCCGCGACTTCGGCCTGCCCGAGATCTCCGCGACCGGCAAGTTCCGCCGCGAGGCCGGTTACGAGCTGACCCAGCGCCTGCTCGCCGAGGAGCCCGAGATCGACGCCATCTTCGCCGGCTGTGACCTGATGGCCTCCGGCGCCATGCAGGCTCTGGGCAACGCCGGGCGCCGCATTCCCCAAGACGTGGCCGTGGTCGGCTTCGACGACAGCGTCATCGCCGAGTGCGCGAACCCGCCCATGTCCTCGGTCCACCAGCCGGTCGAGCAGATGGCGGCCGCCGCCACCCGCGCCCTGATCAACCGCCAGATCGCTCCGCACTGGCGCTGCGTCTTCCCCGCCCAGCTCCAGGTCCGCCAGAGCACAGCCGCGGATCAGTCCCAGTAGTTGAAGAGCGCCGCGCCCAGCGATTCCGGCTTCCACTACCGGACGTCGTACGCGCTGACGGCCGGCCATTCCGCAGCCGTGAAGGAACGGTCCAGCTCAGCCGCCGTCATCACCGTGAACTTCCCGTGCTCGGCCAGCGCTTCGGTCAGTGGGGGAAAGTCGACGAACGTCGGCGGTCCCGTATCCTGCTCCGGCCCGGTGATGTCACGCGGCACAGCGACGGCGGCGATTCCCGTGTCCCGGCTCAGAACCACCGCGACCGGCCGTTCCCGATAGCCGATGACCCCGTGATGGAAGTTCGGCGTCACCCCGGCGGCGACCCGGAACTCCATACCCGGCCGCCGGCCCGAGCGGCGACCAGATGACAGGTACGGCGGTACTCCCTCAACCCGTGCACGACCGCACCCTACGAGCCCGAAGCGCACGCCTTCACACTGCGCGGCTCCAGTCGGTCGGCCAGTCGGCGCAGACCGGCCACCGCCACCCGGCGCACGCCCTCCCCACGCTGCTTGGGCGAAGGCTCAGGCAGCACCGGTGCGTCCGGCCGAGCCGACAGTACGTGCCGCCTGGTCGCCTTGTCGGCCAGGATCATGCCAGTGGGATCGAACATCAGTTGACTCCCTTCCAGAAAGGAACGAGGGCGCCCATTAACACCCGGCGCTCATCTTCAATCGCTCGCCACAGCCGCCGGTCACCTCCATCCCGCGCGCGACAAGCCGAGCCCGCGGTAACTCAGCGCCGGCAACGAGCGGCGCGCGCGCAACAACCGCGCATTGTCAGCGCTCGCAACTAACGGCACGGGATACCAGCGACCCGCCCACTGCCAGCGCGCGCGACCAACGGGCCCGCGCAACGAACGACCCGGGCACTGTCGACTCCCGCAATCAACAGCGTTGGCAACGAATCGCCGGCGCACTGTCAGCGCCCGGAAGTGCCAACATTCGCAACGAACCGCCCGCGTACTGTCAGCGCCCGCAATTGACGGCGTGCGCGACAGCTGCGACGGCGGAACGGCAGGTGGACGCTACTGGAGACGGTCGCGCAGAGCGGCCAGCGGGCCGTCCCAGTCGCGGGCCAGGGCGCCCAGGAACTGCTGGGCTACCTTCATGGGAGCCGAGTCGAGGCGGTAGCGCACTCGCCGCCGTTCGCCGGGCTCGGGGGTGACCAGACCGGCGTCGGCCAGCAGGGTCAGGTGCTTGGCGATGGCCTGCCGGGTGATCGGCAGCTGGGCCGCCAGGTCGGTCGCGGTGGCCGGCCCCCGGGACGAGAGGGCGGCCAGGATGGAGCGCCGGCTGGGGTCGGCCAGAGCCGCGAAGACCTCCTGCGCCACCGACTCCGGGTCAGAGTTTTCCATCGAGATACGCGACCAGCTCACCCAGTTCGTTCTTCCAGCCCTCGGTGTTACCCGAGAACGCTGCCTTGTGCTCGTCCCCGCTCGCCTGCGCGAACCCGGACTCGATCACCGTCAGCGTAGTGCCGCCACCCGAAGGCACCAGCGTGAACTCCACATAGGTGCGCCTCGGGTCACCGTCCGGGACCCCGTACAGCGGCCAGGTGTACGCGAACACCGTCGGCGGTTCGACCCGCTCGATGATCAGGGTCGCCTTGTCACCACTCTCCCACGCGAGTTTCGCCTCTCCCCCGACCCGCAGGTCGACCTCGGCGGTGTTGCCGAACCACGTGCCCAGCCCTTCGGCGGTCGTGAGCGCTGCCCACACCTTCTCCACCGGCTGCGCCAGTTCCACTGTCCGCTCGATCCGATCCGGAAAACTCATGCCCACTCCTTGATAGCAACCATCCGGTTGCCACTCAACGTATAGCAATCATCCGGTTGCGTCAACAGCGTCCGTCGACCGTCGCCGACAAGGAAGCCCTCATCATCGATGCCGTGGCCACCCTCAAGGGCCCGGTGCCCTAGCTGGCCGGCGAGTCGGTCCGCGGCCGGGCCAAACGGGGCACGGAGAGACTGCGGACGCGTGCAGTGAGTGCGTGGGGGCGAGCAGGAACTGCGCGGGGCGAGCAGGAACTGCGCGGGGCGAGCAGCGACTGCGCGGCGTGCAGCGACTGCGCGACGCAGGCAAAGGACTGCGCGGAGCGAGCAGCGATTGCGGGCGAGCAGCGATTGCGGGGGGTACAGCGACTGCGCGGCACGACCAGCGACTGCGCGGCACGACCAGCGACTGCGCGGCACGACCAGCGACTGCGCGGCACGACCAGCGACTGCGGGGGCGAGCAGCGACTGCGCGACGCGGGCAGGGGCCTGACGCAGGGCGAGTGGGGCCGAAGCTGCGCGAGCGTAGCGGGGGCTGTGCGTGGCGAGGCTACGCGAAGCGGGGCCGCATGACGCGGAGCTGCACGAGACAAGGCAGCGCGAGGCGACGCGGCGCGGGCGCGGCAAAGCCATGGAAGCTACCAAGGGTCGAGTCCGGAACAACGCGAGTGCGATTTCAGGAATGGGCGCGGCGCGGTGGGCGTATCGACCGACCGGCTGAGGTAGATGACCGGGCGTGCGATTGTCGCTATTCATGATCTCGACAAATCTGAAGGTCCGGAAATGGAGCAACGGCAGAGGCTGAGGATCGATGAGCGAACCGGGCAGATATCGGAATGATCCGAGCACTTTTCATGCCCAGCGATACGGCACGCCGGCTCAATGGGCGCCGGCACCGCAACATGCGGCCGTGCAGCCTTACAGTCCGCCGGAATACCCGGTGCACCAGCCGCAACCTGCTGCTCTGGCCTACCGGCCGGGCGCCGGTCCGCCGCTCGTCTCGGCCGGTGGCCGGCTTGGCGCGATGCTCCTCGATGTCCTGCTGGCCGTTCTGACGCTCTGGATCGGCTGGTTCATCTGGGCGCTGATCACCTGGTCCGACGGTCAGACGCCGGCCAAGAAATTGCTCGGCCATGTGGTGGCCGATCCGCAGACCGGCCTGCCGTTCGACTGGGGACGCATGGCATTGCGCGAATTCTGTGTGAAGGGCCTGCTCGGCTGGGTGCTCAACGTCTGCACGTTCGGCGTCTACTTCTGGGTCGATTCGCTGATGATTCTCGGCGACGGCCAGCGCACCCTGCACGACCGGATGGCCGGCTCCATCGTCCGCCACGCAGACGGCTGAGACGACCGACCACCCGCCACACCCCGGAGACGGGATGGCCGGCGCCGCCTCCGCGAGCGGTACCGGCCATCCGTGGTGTCTACGGCTGCACCTGGAAGACCAGGTTGAACGGGGTCTCGGCCACCCGGCGGAAACGGGTGAAACCGGCCTCGATGGCAGCCTGGCGCAGGCGTGGCTCGCCGGCCTGGGCCCCGAAGGCGGCGCCAACCTCCTGCGAGAGCGAGTTCGGCGTACACAGAAGGGTCGAAGCTCCGTAGTAGACCGCGCCCACCGGGTTGAGGTTGTCGCCGATCGAGTCGCCCGCGAACGGCTCGACCAGCAGCAGGCTGCCGTCGGGGTCGAGCCGGTCGCGTAGGTGGCGCAGCGCGCCGACCGGGTCACCCATGTCGTGCAGGCTGTCGAAGAGGCAGATCAGGTCGTACGCGCCGGACAGTTCCTTGGCCCGGCCGACCTCGAAGCGGGTGCGGTTGCCGACGCCGGCCGCGGCGGCCTTCTCGTGGGCCGACGCGATCGACTCCGCGTGATAGTCGATGCCGACGACGGTCGACTCGGGGTAGGCCGAGGCGAGCAGAATGGTGGACGCGCCGTGTCCACAGCCCACGTCCGCGACCCGGATGCCCGTGCGCAGGCGTTCGGCCACACCGTCCATCGCGGGGATCCATTCCCCGACGAGGTGCGCGTTGTAGCCGGGGCGGAAGAACCGCTCGCACCCCTCGAACAGGTCGGCATGATGCTCGTGCCAGCCCACTCCGGCCCCGGTCCGGAAGGCCGTGACCAGCCGGTCCGTCGAT
The DNA here is from genome assembly GCF_023717965.1 of Paractinoplanes hotanensis. Classification (NCBI taxonomy): domain Bacteria; kingdom Bacillati; phylum Actinomycetota; class Actinomycetes; order Micromonosporales; family Micromonosporaceae; genus Paractinoplanes; species Paractinoplanes hotanensis. Next base: position 274,821 of record NZ_JAMQOL010000001.1, read on the forward strand.
CGCGTGGCCGCCAGCACGAGTTCGAAGCCGCCGATCACACAGGCGGGGCTGCTCTCGTCGGTCAGCGCGATCGCGTGCTCGACCGGCAGTTCGAACCGGTCGTCGCCCACGTAATCCACATACCCGGACGCCGCCTGAGCGGACAACCATTCGCGGACGTATCGTTCCGCGGTTCCGGTACGGTCGGCCAGCTCGGCCGGGGTCAGCGGCCCCGCCCCGGCCATGGCCCGGTAGAGCCCCAGCTTGTCGCCGATCACGGCGAGCGACCCGGCCAGCATCGCCCCGAAATCCCCCACCGCTTTGAAGACGAACTCCATGAGTTTCTGTTCGTTCACTGTCGTTGTTGCCGTCATGTCCATGCCCTCCGTGAAAGTTGACGGCACCGTAGCCAGCACGTTTTCCCATCTGTGTCCGTTTGTTGTCCGCGCGCCGGCCGTTTGCGGCGCACAATCACGAGCGTGCCGGGCGACCTGCGTGTTTGGCTGTTCGGCGGCTTCCGGGCGGAGGTCGCCGGACGTGTCGTGCCCGACGGCGAATGGCGGCGCAGCGGTGCCACCGCCCTGGTGAAGCTGCTGGCACTGCGCGGCCGCCTGCACCGGGACGAAGCCGTCGACCTGCTCTGGCCGCAGGCGGACCAGGCACTCGGCGTACGGCGTTTGAACAAGTCCCTGCATTTCGCGCGACGCGTGCTCGGCGCTGACCGCATAGCGTTGCGCGACAGCATGCTCGTCCTCACCCCGGCCGGCCTGTGGACAGACGTCGACGCGTTCGCCACTGCGGCCCGGCAGGGTGACGCCGAGGCGGCCCTCGCGTTGTACACCGGCGATCTGCTGCCCGAGAACAGGTTCGACGACTGGTCCGAGCCCGACCGCACTCAACTGCGCAACGCCGTCGTCCCCCTCTTGCTCGAGCGCTCGGCCCACGGCGAGCCACACGAGGCGGAAGCGCACCTGTTGCGGCTGGTCGGCCTCGATCCGCTGCACGAGGAGGCGTACGCCCGTTTGATGCGCCTCGAAATCGCGCGCGGGCGCCGGCATGTGGCGCTGCGCTGGTACGACCGGCTGGCCGCCCAGCTGCGCGACGACCTCGGCGTCGAGCCACGCGACGACGTCCGCCGGATGCACCACAACCTGACCGCCACCGCGGCGCCGGACGCCCACTCCACAGCCGGGACGGCGTTTCCGGCGCCCTCGCCCACCGCCCACCCCGGCCGCGTTCCGATACCCGAGCCCAGCTTCCGCCCCTCCGAGCCGACCGCGACTCCGGCACCCCACCCTGGCATCCGCGAGACCGATTCCATCGCTACCCGGACGCCCAACCCCGGCGACCACCCAACCGGGCCGACCGGGACGCCCTCGCTGGACGCCCGCCCCGTCGGCGGCATCCCCGTTCCATCAGCCGACCCCAGCGATCGCCCCACCGTCGGGATCCCCGTTCCGGCACCCGAGCCCGGCAATGACTCTTCCGACGGCATCCCCGTTCCATCAGCCGAGCCCGGCAATCACCCCACCGTCGGCATCCCCATTCCGGCACCCGACCCCGGCAATCGGTCCACCGGGCCGACCGCAGCACCGACACCTGATTCGGGCATCCACTCGATCGACCCGGCCCCGACCCGGACGCCCCGCGCGCACCCGACCACGATTCCTTCGCAAGGCGTTCACTTCACCTTCATGAGCGCGGCTCCGGTGCCCGCCCAGCACGCCGGGCCGGCCGCGGCGGCCATCCACTCCGCCGGCATGACCACGGCTCCAAAGTCTGGGCCCGGCATCCAGCACAGCGACGAAGAGCGCAAGCTCGTCACCGTTCTGGATGCGGACCTTCGCGGCGTACGCGGTGAGGTTGCCGACGCCGACCCCGAGCGGGCCCGGCGCGAGGTCGCCGAGTGGACCGACCTGCTCCGCGAGGTGATCACGCGGTGGGGCGGCGCGGTGCAGCCGCTCGTCGGCGGCGGCGTGATCGGGGTGTTCGGCTATCCCACCGCCCGCGAGGATCACGCCGACCGGGCGCTGTGGGCCGGCTCCGAGATTCTCCGGCGCTCGCCGGCCCCGATCCGGCTCGGCGCCGACACCGGCCAGATCATCGCCGCATCCGAACTTTCCGGGATCGGCGGCGCCGTGCTTGACACCGCGGCCCGCCTGCGCGCAGCGGCCGCCCCGCGCACGCTGCTCGTCACCGACCGGACCCGCCGCGCGGCCCTACGCCCTGAGTTCCACTTCGGCGACCGCACCCCGGTCGGCGATCCACCCGTCAACGCCCACCAGCTGCTCGCCTCCCCAGTATTCGGCGCGCATCCCCTGGCAGTGCCACCGCAAGCTGTCCTGCCAGACGCCGTCCCGCATGGGTCGCGAGCCGACATCGGCGGCGCGGAGGAAGCAGCGCTGCCGCAAGCTGTCCTGCCAGACGCCGTCCCGCATGGGTCGCGAGCCGACATCGGCGGCGCGGAGGAAGCAGCGCTGCC